>NZ_QTQN01000006.1:0-237555 GCF_003853755.1 Burkholderia sp. Bp8984 | reverse complement strand
CAGCTGTTCTGCGAACTGCAGCGCGACTGGGCGCGCAGCGCAACCGTTCCTGCATTCATCAACCTGTTCATCGAAACCGGCGGCA
Source organism: Burkholderia sp. Bp8984 (assembly GCF_003853755.1). Lineage (NCBI taxonomy): Bacteria > Pseudomonadati > Pseudomonadota > Betaproteobacteria > Burkholderiales > Burkholderiaceae > Burkholderia > Burkholderia sp. Bp8984. The sequence goes on along the minus strand of NZ_QTQN01000006.1, from coordinate 237,470 downwards.
CCGCGGGCATCCAGTTCTCGTACGACAAGAGCTGATTGCCGCACGTCCGCAAGCGCCGCGCTTGCGGCGCGAACCCGGCCCGCGTCGCAGCCGCCGGCGCGCGTTGCGCCACATGAACTACCCCGCCCGGGCCGGCCCGGGCGGGCACCCGCGATACCTAAACCACGTGGTAGCTTGCCGGCGGATACGCCGCCTCCAGCGCGGCCCTGAGATCCGCGTCGGACGCCGTGGCCGACGTGAAGACGGCCGTCGTGGTGCTCGCGGTGTAGGCCAGCGTCACGGCCCACGTCGGATGGTCCTCGTTGAGGTTGTCGCGCGTGGCTTGCGCGCCGAACGCGCTCGGGCCGCTGTCCGAATTGAACCCGTAGACTGAAATGGTCGGCATGGCATGTCCTTGTCGGTTGGTTGGGGAACGCCGCCGGCACGCACCAGCGACCTGCCCAGCGTAGGCGCCGCGCACGCGGGCCGGAATGTGCCGATGGTCATGGCCGAAGGCCCGTGACGGGCGGTGCGATACCGGTTTTCCCGGCTCCGCCTCGCCCTCATGCCCCCTCATGCACCCTCGATGCCGCACCGCGCGCCGCCATCGCCGCGACGCCGCCAGCCGTCTTCGCGGATACGTGATTCAATGTCATTCGAACCGGCGTCGCACGCTGCCGCCACGGCGCGCGTCGCGTCCCCCTCGACCGACCTTCACGAAAATCCCATGACGAACCCTGCCGACATCAAGGCGCTCGTTTTCGACGTGTTCGGAACGATCGTCGACTGGAGAAACGGCGTCGCGCGCGAAGCCGCCACGTTCCTGGCGCGCCACGCGCCGGATCGCGATCCGTTCGAATTCGCCGATACGTGGCGCCGCGAATATGCGCCGTCGATGGAGGAAATCCGCAGCGGGCGCAGGCGCTACGTGCGGCTCGACGTGCTGCACCGCGAGAACCTGGTGCGCACGCTCGACCGCTATGGTATCGACGGCGTGCCCGACTCGGAGATCGACGCGCTCAACCTCGCGTGGCACCGGCTCGATCCGTGGCCCGACTCCGTCTCGGCGCTGCAGCGGCTGAAGCGGCGCTACGTGATCGCGCCGCTGTCGAACGGCAATATCCGGCTGATGGTCGACGTCGCGAAGCACGGCGGCCTGCCGTGGGACGCGATTCTCGGCGCCGAAGTCGCGCACGCGTACAAGCCGTCGCCGAAGGTCTATACCGAAGCGGTCGAGATTCTCGGTCTCGAGCCGGCCGAGCTGTGCCTGGTTGCCGCGCACAATGGCGATCTGGCCGCCGCGCGGCGACTCGGGCTCGCCACCGCGTTCGTGCTGCGGCCGACCGAACACGGGCCGAACCAGACGACCGACCTGAAAGCCGATGACGCGTGGGACTTCGACGTCAAGGACCTGAACGAACTCGCGGATCGGCTCGGTTGTCCGGGTTGAGTGCCGGCTGCTAGACTCCGCACTCCGACCACATTCAGCCCCGGCCTATGTCGTCATCCCTGCGTCTGGTAGCAGGCAAGCTCACCGCGATGCGCTTTCTGGAGCGTCCCGATCGGGAGGACGCTGCGCGCCATCAGATGCCGCCCGTCGATCCCGAAGCCCGGAAGAAATCGCTCGGCTACCGGTTCACGCACTACGTGGTGCCGATTGCCGCGGCGCTCACCGGCAACGGTGCCGCCGCCAATGCGCTGGTGGTTCAGCAAGCCGACGAAGACCTCGCCCTGGCCAGCTTGAACGCCGCGGCCGACAAGGTCGAGCATCCGGCGACATGGTCGTATGCGAATATCCGCGGCAGCAAGACCTTTGCATCGGAAAACGCCTACGTCACCGTCGGGAAAAACGGCAGGATCCTGTTCGCGAAGCTCCCGGTCGAAATCGAAATCGGCGGTGACACGTACCGCGGCTTCCTCGGCGGACAGTGCTTCGACGTCGGCGACGACGTCGTTGCCGTGGTCGATCGCCGAGGCCGCCTGCTTGCGCTGTCGTCTCCGGACCGCCGCCACATGGTCATGGATCACACGTGCGGCGACACCGGGTTGGCCGGGCTGACGCATACGCTCTGGCTTGCGTGGAAATGGATGTTCATCGGCATGACCTGTTTCCTGATCCCGCTCATGCTGCTGGGCATCTGGACCAGCGACAGCGGATTTTCCGATCCGACGCTCGTCGTTCTCACGCTGCTCGGCGGACCGTTCGCATTGGGCGTCATGCTGGCACTGCTCATCGGCGTGCGCCTTGCATGGGCGGACTGGCTGCCCGCGTGGCGCGTGTCGCGCATCCTCACTGCATTGGGCCGACCGGACCTGTGCACGCGCGATTTCGGCGATGCGCTCGACGACGCCGAACGCACCGGGCGATTACGCGACACGGACGTCGGGCGAATCTATTACGCCTAGGCACGCCCAGGCGGCCGGCTGCCTGGCGGCGGCCCCTTCGCCGCGCTCGCGTGACGCCGCCGCGGGTGTGCCGCAACGCGGTGCACCTGGAACCGCGTGAACCCCGACCCGCCCGCTGCGCAAATCACCGCCGCCTCCAGCCCCGCTATTCCGGATCCCCGACGAACCGGAGCCGCTCCGACTCCCCCATCAACAACGCCCGGTTCGCGTCCGCCGCCGCGCGCAGGTAATCCCACAGCGCCGTCACGCGCCGCAGCTTGCGCAGGTCCTCGCGACACGTCAGCCAGAAGCACCGCGTGACCACCACGTCGTCCGGCAGCACCGGCACCAGCGCCGGCTGCGTGGCCGCCATGAAGCACGGCAGGATCGCGAGCGCGCCGCCCTGCAGCGCCGCGAACACCTGCGCGATCACGCTCGTCGTGCGTAGCCCGGCCGTCGCGCCGGGCACCGCGCGCTCCAGGTACAGCAGTTCGCTGCTGAACGCGAGATCGTCGACGTAACTGATGAACGCATGCCGCGCGAGATCGTCGGTGCAGGCGATCGGCGGATGACTCGCCAGATAGTCGCGCGTCGCATAGAGCCGCAACTGGTAGTCGCACAGCTTCGTGACCACGTAAGGCCCGCGTTCGGGCCGCTCGAGCGTGATCGCGAGATCGGCCTCGCGCTTCGGCAGGTTGACGAAATGCGGGACCGGCAGCAGGTCGACCGTCACATGCGGGTGCGCGACGCGAAACCGCGCGAGCTGCGGCGCGAGGAAAAAGCAGCCGAACCCTTCGGTCGACCCGATCCGCACGTGGCCCGACAGCGCCTCGCCGGTGTTCGCGACCTGGTCGCACGCGGACTGCACGGTCGTCTCCATCGCGTCCGCATACGCGACGAGCCGCTGCCCCTCGGCGGTCAGCGTGAAGCCGCCCGAGCGCGACTTGTCGAACAAAAGCGTACCCATCGCGGCCTCGAGTGCGCGAATGCGCCGCGCGACGGTCGTGTAGTCGACCCCGAGCCGCTTCGCGGCCCCGCTCGCGCGCTGCGTGCGGGCGACTTCGAGGAAGAAGCGCAGGTCGTCCCAGTTCAGGTTGCCGGAAACCGGCTCGGTGGCGTGTCGCATCGGCGGGAAAAAAAGCAGGTGTCTCGGGGCCGGGTGCCGATATGCATAAATGCACATCCAACCGGCTTTCTTGTCGGTACATCATGGATCCGCGCATAACTATACTCGACCGTGACCTGCGGACCATGAGCCGCGGGCAATAAATACGGAGACACCATGCAGACGCGATCCACCCTCGATGAGCATGCAGCCATCGCGACGCCGGCGCCCGCCCGCACCGCGCGGCACTACCTGCTGGCCGGCTGGGCCAGCATGGCCGGCACCACGATCGAGTGGTACGACTTCTTCCTCTACGGCACGGCCGCCGCGCTCGTGTTCAACCGCATCTTCTTCCCGTCGCTGGACCCCGTCGTCGGCACGCTCGCCGCGTTCGGCACGTTCGCGGTCGGCTTCATCGGCCGGCCGATGGGCGGCATCGTGTTCGGCCACTTCGGCGACCGCATCGGCCGCAAGTCGATGCTGATGATCACGCTGCTGCTGATGGGCGTGCCGAGCATGATCATCGGGCTGATCCCGTCGTACGACCGCATCGGCTACTGGGCCGCCGCGCTGCTGATCGCGATGCGCTTCCTTCAGGGGATGGCGGTCGGCGGCGAATGGGGCGGCGCGGTGCTGATGGCCGTCGAGCACGCGCCGAAGGGCCGCAAGGGGCTGTTCGGCAGCCTGCCGCAGACGGGCGTCGGGCTCGGGCTGATCCTGTCGTCGGTCGCGATGGCCGCGGTGGCCGCGCTGCCGGAAGCCGACATGCTGTCGTGGGGCTGGCGCGTGCCGTTCCTCGCGAGCATCGCGCTGGTCGGCCTCGGCTGGTTCATCCGCGCGAAGGTGCCCGAGTCGCCGGACTTCGAGAAGATGCAGCGCCAGGGCAAGGCCGAGAAGTCGCCGGTGACGGCCGCGCTGCGCCGCCATCCGCGCGAGGTGCTGACGATCGTCGGCGCACGCGCCGCGGAAAACACCTGGTTCTACATGGTCGTCACGTTCGCGCTCGCGTATGCGACGCAGCAGCTGCATCTGCCGAAGGCCGAGATGCTGCACGCGATCACGGCCGGCGCGGCGTTGTCGCTCGTCACGATGCCGCTGTGCGGGCATCTCAGCGACCGCATCGGCCAGCGCCGGATGTTCGCGATCGGCCTCGTGCTGATGTGCCTGTTCGCGGCGCCGTTCTTCCTGATGCTCGGCACGCAGCAGACGTCGACCGCATGGTGGGCGATCGTGCTCGGCCTCGGCATCGTGTTCCCGATCCTGTATGCGCCGGAGTCGCTGCTGTTCGCGCAGCAGTTCCCGGCGGAAATCCGCTACAGCGGCATCTCGCTGTCGGTGCAGCTCGCCGGCGTGATCGGCGGCGGCTTCGCGCCGATGATCGCGACGTCGCTGCTCAAGGCCGGCGGCGGCCAGCCGCACTACGTGATCGCGTACCTCGTCGGCTTCGGCGTGTTCGCGCTCGCGTGTACTGCGTCGATGCGTCCGGCGCGTGCGTAAGCATCGGCCCGCAGCGATCCGCATCGCCCCGATTTCAGTTCGACCTGCCGTCCGCCGTGGCCGCACGCGCGACGGACGCAGCCCACGTGTTTTCTTCGCATCACCGTTTCCCGGAGAGTTCCATGAACGCCGCAGTTCCCCAGACCACCCTCGCCCTGCCCACCGCCAAGCTGCTGATCGACGGCGCGTTCGTCGAATCGCAAAGCGCCGAATGGGGCGACATCGTCAACCCCGCGACGCAGGAAGTGATCGGCCGCGTGCCGTACGCGACGCTCGACGAGGTCGATGCCGCGATCGCGTCCGCGCAACGCGCGTTCCAGACCTGGAAGACGACGCCGATCGGCGCGCGGCTGCGCATCATGCTGAAGTTCCAGGACCTGGTGCGCCGCAATCTCGAACGGATCGCGCACACGCTGACGGCCGAGCAGGGCAAGACGCTGCCCGACGCACAGGGCGACATCTTCCGCGGCCTCGAAGTGGTCGAGCATGCGTGCTCGATCGGCACGCTGCAGCAAGGCGAATTCGCGGAGAACGTCGCGGGCGGCGTCGACACCTACACGCTGCGCCAGCCGATCGGCGTGTGCGCGGGCATCACGCCGTTCAACTTCCCCGGCATGATCCCGCTGTGGATGTTCCCGATGGCGATCGTGTGCGGCAACACGTTCGTGCTGAAACCGTCCGAACAGGATCCGCTGTCGACGATGCAGCTCGTCGAACTCGCGATCGAGGCCGGCGTGCCGCAGGGCGTGCTGAACGTCGTGCACGGCGGCAAGACCGCGGTCGACCGTCTGTGCACGCACCCGGACATCAAGGCGATCTCGTTCGTCGGCTCGACGCGCGTCGGCACGCACGTGTACAACCTCGGCAGCCAGCACGGCAAGCGCGTGCAGTCGATGATGGGCGCGAAGAACCACGCGGTCGTGCTGCCCGATGCGCACCGCGAGCAGTCGATCAACGCGCTGGTCGGCGCAGGCTTCGGCGCGGCCGGCCAGCGCTGCATGGCGACGTCGGTCGTCGTGCTGGTCGGCCAGGCGCGCGACTGGCTGCCCGAGCTGGTCGAGAAGGCGAAGGCGCTGAAGGTCAACGCCGGCGCCGAAGCCGGCACGGACGTCGGTCCGGTCGTGTCGAAGGCGGCGAAGGCCCGCATCCTGTCGCTGATCGACGCGGGCGTGAAGGCAGGCGCGACGCTGCTGCTCGACGGCCGCGACGTGAAGGTGCCCGGCTACGAGCAGGGCAACTTCGTCGGCCCGACGATCTTCTCGAACGTGACGACCGACATGTCGATCTATCAGGAAGAAATCTTCGGGCCGGTGGTGGTCGTGCTCGAAGCCGACACGCTCGACGACGCGATCGCGCTGGTCAACCGCAACCCGATGGGCAACGGCGTCGGCCTGTTCACGCAGAGCGGCGCGGCCGCGCGCAAGTTCCAGAGCGAGATCGACATCGGCCAGGTCGGCATCAACATCCCGATCCCGGTGCCGGTCCCCTACTTCAGCTTCACCGGCTCGCGCGGCTCGAAGCTCGGCGATCTCGGCCCGTACGGCAAGCAGGTCGTGCAGTTCTACACGCAGACGAAGACGGTCACCGCGCGCTGGTTCGACGACGACGCGACGGCCGGCGGCGTGAACACGACGATCGCGCTGCGCTGATCAAGGAAGCCTGCACATGGAAATCGCATTCATCGGACTCGGCAACATGGGCGGCCCGATGGCCGCCAACCTGCTCAAGGCCGGCCACGCGCTGACGGTGTTCGACCTCGACGCGAACGCGGTCGACGCGGCGGTGCGCGCGGGCGCGACGGCGGCCGCGTCGCCGCGTGACGCGGCCGCCCGCGCGTCGCTGGTGATCACGATGCTGCCGGCCGCGCAGCACGTGCGCGCGGTCTACCTCGGCGACGACGGCGTGCTGGCCGGCGCGCGTGCCGGCGCGACGTTGGTCGACTGCAGCACGATCGATCCGGGCACCGTGCGCGCGGTGGCCGACGCCGCCGCGCAGCGCGACTTCCCGTTCGCCGACGCGCCGGTGTCGGGCGGCACCGGCGGCGCGCAGGCCGGCACGCTGACCTTCATGGTCGGCGCGCAAGGCGCGCTGTTCGAGCGCATCCGCCCGGTACTGCTCGACATGGGGAAGAACGTCGTGCATTGCGGCGGCACGGGCACCGGGCAGATCGCGAAGATCTGCAACAACCTGCTGCTCGGCATCTCGATGATGGGCGTGGCCGAAGCGATGGCGCTCGGCGCCGCGCTCGGCATCGATCCGGCCGTGCTGGCCGGCATCATCAACACGTCGACCGGCCGCTGCTGGAGTTCGGACACCTACAACCCGTATCCGGGCGTGAACGACGCGGCACCCGCCGCGCGCGGCTACTCGGGCGGTTTCGCCGCGAACCTGATGCTGAAGGATCTCGGGCTCGCGACCGAAGCCGCGCGCAGCGCACGGCAGCCGGTGTGGATGGGCGCGCTCGCGCAGCAGCTCTATCAGTCGATGAGCCAGCACGGGCTCGGCACGCTCGACTTCTCCGCGTGCGTGAAGCTGTACGAGGCGCAGCCCGCGTAACGCGGCCGGCGGACGTGCGACGGCCCGCGCTGCCCGTCAACGGCATCGCGGGTCGGTTCACATCCGGAGCAGTGCGGAGGTTACGGCCGCGCGGGCGGCGCGGCGCTTATCCGCGCGGGTTCGACGCGGTCTCGAAGGTCGGATGGCACTCGAACGCGAGTTCGGAGCGCGCGTCGACGCGGCGGCCGCCGGTCACCGACTCCTGCTTCAGGCTCGCGCGCATGCCGCGCTGCGTGCAGTAGTTGGTCGCTTCGTCGACAGCTTTCGCATGGGCGTCGGCCCACGTCGTCGACACGCCGAGCGTGCGCGTCGTCACGGTGAAGACGTTCGGATTCGATGTCGTGGTCACGTCGGAAGCGGTCGAACATGCGGCGAGCAAGCATGCAACGGCCGCGATGGTCAACCCTCGCAGGGATCGAAAAGATAGAGCAATGGACATGGGGGGGCAAGCGCGCGTCGATTCGACGGCATTGAGCAACATAGGCGACAGTATGCCTGCCCGATCGCCGGAGATCATGCCCTTTTCAGTGAACACATTGTTTCGAATGGTTAAACGATGGGGTGCTGCCGGCAAGATTTGCGGCCCTCGTCACGCCCGTCGTTGCGCAGCGTGTCGCTTTTCCCGGCTTCCCGGCCGACGCACGGTTTCTGCCCGGCGACCGCCATCGGCCGGCGCGCCGGTCAGTGCGCACGCGCCTGCCGGATTCTCGCCGAAGCCTCCTCCAGGCTTCGCCACGCCGGTTGGCCGGGCGCATAGCGCGCGCGGATGTATGCGGCGAGCTCGGCCATCTGCCGGTCGTCGAACGCGTCGCGGAAGCCGGGCATGTAGCCGAGCCCGTCGGTGGCCGGATGGTCGATCCCGTCGTGCAGCACGCGCAGCAGGTTGTCGGGCGCCGCCTGGCTGACGCTCGTGTTGAGCCCCATCAGCGGACGCACGCCGAAATGCCCGACCCCGCCCGTCTCCGCGTGACAGACCGCGCACGCGGCATCGAACGCGCGCCGGCCGCTCTCGAGGCCGAGCGTCGCGACCGCTTCCGCACCGCGTGCATGGCGGGTCGCCGCGTCGACGGCCACCGCGGCATCGACGGGCGGCGACAGCGACGCCAGGTAATGCGCGATCGCCCGGACGTCCGATTCGGGCAGCGCCGCGAGCCCCGCGACGACCGGCGCCATCGGCCCGGCCGCGACGCCGTGCTGCGCGGAGAAGCCCGTGCGCAGGTAGTCGAACAGCGCGCCTTCGGTCCACGGCACCGGCGACGCCGGCGACGCGACGAGCGGCGGCGCGACCCATCCCTCGGCCTCGCCGCCGGCCAGATATGCGCGGCCGCCCCGTTCCGCGCCGAGCGCGTTGCGCGGCGTATGGCACGCGCCGCAGTGCCCGGCGCCGTCGACCAGATACTTGCCGCGATTCCACGACGCGGAGCGCGCCGGATCCGGCACGAACGGCCGCGCGTCGTGAAACAGCCAGTTCCATCCGGCGACGAGGCGCCGCTGGTCGAGCGGGAACGGCAGCTTCGTCTTCGGCGGCGCATGCTTCACCGGCGGCTGCGACATCAGGTATGCATACAGCGCGAGCAGGTCGGGCTCGCTCAGCTTCGCGAACGCGGTGTACGGAAACGCCGGATACAGATGCGAGCCGTCGCGCCCGATGCCTTCGCGCATCGCGCGCGCGAACGCCGGATACGACCATGCGCCGATGCCGGTTTCCGGATCGGGCGTGATGTTGGTCGTGTAGATCGTGCCGAACGGCGTGTCGAGCGCGAGACCGCCCGCATTGGCCGCGCCGCCCGGCGCGGTATGGCAGACCGCGCAATCGCCGGCGAGCGCGATCAGGCGGCCGCGTTCGAGCGTCGCCGCGCTCCACATCGCGCCGTCCGCGCCGCCGGGTGCGACCGGCGCAATCGGGGCGACCGGCGCCGGGCCCGGCAGGATCGCGCAGGCCAGCCCGATCAGCCCGCCGACGACCCCGCCCGCGCCGCCACCGGCCAGCCAGCGGCGCCAGCGCGATGACGATAACGATGACGCGCGGCGCGGCGCGCCGGAACTGCGCTCGCCGACATCGGCCGGCTCAGGGCGGGCCAGCGCGTCGCGAATGCGTGCGGCGTCGAACGGCGGCGCGCGAAAACGCACGCCCGTCGCGTCATGCAGCGCGTTCGCGATCGCGGCCGCCGCCGGCGCCACCGCCTGTTCGATCCGTTGCGCGTCGTATGCCGACAGCGACCGGGCGCGACCGACTCCCGGCTCTGCGTCGTCGAACGCGACGAGTTCATGCGCGATCGCATCCGGCGCGACATCGCCGCCGGTCTCGTCATGCGCCGGCCGTGCGGACAGCCGCGCGCCCATCACGCGCGAAATCGCCGCCTCGATCTGCCACGCGGGCAAGCCCGCCATCGACGCCTGACCGGGCTCGCCCGCGCCCTGCCCGGCGACGACGCGGCGCACCGCGACGTCGCCCGTCGCGCGATCGACGTCGAGATCGACCACCCAGGCGGACCAGTGCGGATCGTCGTCGCGGCCCGCGTCCGCGTGCGGGTTTTCGCCTGCGGACGGCGCCTCGAGCGCGCCCGCACCATCGAATGCAAAGCCGCGCCCACTGAGGCGGTCCTGCGCCGCTGTATGGGCACGGCCCGTGGCCGGTTCGCCCCACGCCGCGCGTTCGCTGACCATCCGGATGATCTCGCGCGGCCCGGCATCGCGCGACGCATCGAGATGCTGCAGGCGCAATGCGACCGGATCGCGCCGCAGCGCACCGGCCAGTTCGTCGACGAACGACTCGCGCGCGAATGCGTGCGCGTGGCCGGGAATCGCGTGGTGGACGTCGGCCATCTCGATCGACGTCTGCGCATGTCGATAGACGAACGGCGACGACCGAGCCGATGCCCCGCCCCGCGCCGCCGCGCGCCGCGCATCCGGTGTCGTGCCGGCCTTCGCGCGATAGCGCCACGTCGTCATCCGCCCATCGGCGGCGGTCCGCGTTTCGAGCTCGAACGACGCGTGCGCACGCGCATCGCCGATCGGCCATTCGTAGTGTGCGCGGTGCATGCGCGCCGCGTCGTCCGCACGCCGCGCCGAACCGACCGCCGCTTCATCGCGCCGCACATCGCTCGCATCGGCTTCGGGCTGCGCGGGCACGCTCAGGTCATGCTTCATCGCCGTCGTCCCGCAGATAGCGCGCGGCCCGATGCACCGCGCGGATGATCTCCAGATGCGTGCCGCAGCGACAAAGATTGAAGCGCAGCGCGTCGCGGATCGCCGCATCGTCCGGTGACGGATTACGGTCGAGCAGCGCCTTCGTGCTCATGATCATTCCGTTCAGGCAATAGCCGCACTGCGCGGCCTGCTCGTCGATGAACGCGCGCTGGATCGGATGCGGCGCGTCGCGCGAGCCGAGCCCTTCGAGCGTCGTCACGTCGCGCCCGTGCGCGGCGGCGGCCGGCACGACGCACGCGCGCGTCGCCTGAGCGTCGACCAGCACCGTACACGCGCCGCACTGTCCGAATCCGCAGCCGTACTTCGGGCCGTTGAGCGCGCAGTCGTTGCGCAGGACCAGCAGCAGCGGCGCGTCGGGCGCGGCAGCGTCGAACGTGTGCGGCGTGCCGTTCACGCGAAACGCGAGCGGCCGCGACGGGGAAGCGGGATGGGACATGAAGGGATCCGGAATGCGGGGCGCGGGCCGGCAGGCCGTGTTGGGGCCGGCAGCGGGCACGGCCGCCGGCTCGCGACGGGCCGGCGTCGCGCGCAGCGCTCACGTATAACACGCCGAAATGCGTACCGCCGCATCGATCACCGATACGGCGGCGCGGCATCCGGCGCGGACACCGCATGCGCGTCAGGCGACGGCCGCCACGTTGCCGCGCGACGGCGACGGCGACACCAGCGGCACGTCGAACACGTCGTAGCCGAACACCCACGACGGATCCTCGTTGGTGCGCAGCCACGTGTTGTTGTGCGACACGAGCTGCACCTTCGACGCGCGTGCCGCGCGGTTCGCCTCGTACAGCGCGAACGCACCCGCGTAATCGCCGATGCCGACTTCGTCGAGGCAGCGCGCGAGCATCGCCGCATCCTCGATCGCCATCGCCGCGCCCTGCGCCATGTGCGGCTTCATCGGATGGCATGCGTCGCCGAGCAGCACGAGACGGCCGCGGCTCCACAACGGCAGCGGGTCGCGCTCGAGCAGCGGCCACTTCGTGATCGACGGCGACACGTCGATCAGATGCTGGATGTCGGCGTGGAAGCCGGCGAACGCCTCGCGCATTTCATCGCGGCTGCTGTCGACCATCGACACGCCTTCCGGCCACTCGGCCTGCGGCACGCCGGTCACGTAGTAGTACTCGTCGCGCTTCTCGGTCACGTAGTAGACCATCATGTGGCGATCCTCCGACCACCATTTCACGCACATGTCGTACGGCTTGTTGCCGAGCAGCGAGGCCGGGAACACCGCGCGATGCGCGACGTAGCCCGTATAGCGCGGCGGCTCCGCGCCGAGCAGGTGCTCGCGGATCCGCGAGTTCACGCCGTCCGCGCCGATCACGATGTCGGCCGTCTCGGCGCTGCCGTCGGCAAACGTCAGCCGCACCGCGTCACCCGTGTCCTCCACCGACGCGAGCCGCTTGCCGAAGCGGATCGTGCCGGGCGTCACCGCCTGCGTCATCAGCGCGTGGAAATCGCCGCGATGCACGGTCAGGTAGCTCGCGCCGTAGGTCCTGCGCGCGTAGTCGCCGAGCGGAATCCGCGACAGCACGTCGGCCGTCTGCCAGTCGCGGCTGTACCAGCAATCCGGATGCGAACCCATCGTCTCCAGCGCGTCCTCGCAGCCGATGCGCCGCATGATCTTCATCACGTTCGGGCCGAGATGGATGCCCGCGCCGAGGCGCGAGAACGCCGGCGCCTGCTCGTACAGCGCGACGTCGTAGCCGCCGCGCTGCAGCAGCGCCGCGGCGGCCGTGCCGCCGAGACCGGCGCCGATGATTGCGATACGGGGTTTGCTCATGCGGATCTCCTGATCGTGAGCCCGGCGCCGGACGCGGCACGAGAACGGGCGGATTGAATGACGTTTATATAGCGTACACACTCAATTTATTCAAGACAAGGGGATTATTTCCGGTGGCCACCCCATCCGGGAAAACACCAATAAAACCTCATATACATCCGAAAATAAACGATCCACGCCTGAAAGGAATCATTTTGACCCATTGTCATTTTCAAATGTACACACTAGACTTTCCCCGAAACCAGGCGATCCCGCGCCAGCGTGCCGCCCCACCCTTACCGACACGGAGCCTCCCGTCATGAGCAAGACCTACCGCATCGGCCAGATCGTGCCGAGTTCCAACACGACGATGGAAACCGAGATTCCCGCGATGCTGCGGTTGCGCGAGGCGATCCGGCCCGAGCGCTTCACGTATCACTCGAGCCGGATGCGGATGAAGAAGGTCGTCAAGGAAGAACTCGCGGCGATGGACGCCGAGTCCGACCGCTGCGCGGTGGAACTGAGCGATGCGCGCGTCGACGTGCTCGGCTACGCGTGCCTCGTCGCGATCATGGCGATGGGCCACGGCTATCACCGCGTGTCGCAGGCCCGCCTCACGAAGCACACGGCCGACAACGGCGCGCAGGCGCCGGTGCTGACGAGCGCGGGCGCGCTCGTCGATGCGCTGAAGGTGATCGGCGCGAAGCGCATCGTGGTGGTCGCGCCGTACATGCTGCCGCTGACCGAGCTCGTGGTCGACTACATCCGCAACGAAGGCTACGACGTGATCGCGTATCGCGCGCTCGAGATCCCCGACAACCTCGACGTCGGCCGCCACGACCCGGCGCGCCTGCCCGACATCGTGAAGACGCTGCCGTACCAGGACGCCGATGCGATCGTGCTGTCCGCGTGCGTGCAGATGCCGTCGCTGCCGGCCGTCGCGAAGGTCGAGGCGATGACGGGCAAGCCCGTGATCACGGCCGCGATCGCGACGACCTACGCGATGCTGCGCGAACTCGATCTCGAACCGATCGTGCCCGGCGCCGGCGCGCTGCTGTCCGGCGCGTATTGAGCGCCCCGCTACTTCGGAGCATCGCCATGTCCTCGACTTTCCTGTACGGCGCGAACGTCCGCGCCAACGGCATCCGCCAGCACTACCTGCGCTACGGCGGCGCCACGGGCGCGCGCGCGTCGCGCCCCGCGATCGTGCTGATTCCCGGCATCACGAGCCCCGCGATCACCTGGGGCTTCGTCGGCGAGGTGTTCGGCGCGGCATTCGACACCTATGTGCTCGACGTGCGCGGCCGCGGGCTGTCCGACGCGTCGCCGTCGCTCGACTACGGCCTCGATGCGCAAGCCGATGACATCGCGGCGTTCGTCGCCGCGCTCGGCCTGCCGCGCACGAGCCTGGTCGGCCATTCGATGGGCGCGCGGATCGCCGCGCGCGCGGCGCGGCGCGGCGTCCGTGGGCTCGAATCGGTCGTGCTCGTCGATCCGCCGGTGTCGGGCCCGAACCGGCGCGACTATCCGGGCAAGCTGCCGTGGTACATCGACTCGATGGCGCTCGCGCGCGCCGGCACCGATGCCGAAGGGATGCGCGCGTTCTGCCCGACCTGGACCGATGCCGAGCTGCAACTGCGCGCCGAGTGGCTGCATACCTGCGACGAGCGCGCGGTGCGCACGTCGTACGAAGGCTTCCACACCGACGACTTCCACGCGGATGCCGCGCAACTGGCCGTGCCGTCGCTGCTGATCACGGCCGAGCGCGGCGACGTGGTGCGCGACGACGACGTCGCCGAACTGCAGCGTGCGACGCCGTCGATGCGGCACGTGCGCGTGCCCGATGCCGGCCACATGATCCCGTGGGACAACGCGGCGGGCTTCTACGCGGCGTTCGGCAGCTTCCTCGGCGCGCCGCTCGCGGCCTGATTTCGCCTCCCCCTTCCCTTCACGCCATTACCGGAGCCGACGATGCCAGTCAGCGACTATCAACTGATCGACGCGTGGAAGCAGGTGCTCACGCTGTCGCGCCTCGAACCGGGCCAGACCGTCACGATCCTGACGAGCGCGGCCACTCATCCGCAGACGCTGTCGTGCGCGCTGATCGCGACGCAATCGATGGGCGCGATCGTCAACCGGCTCGACCTGCCGCCGGTGAACGGCGAGAAGGCGTTCAGCCGCGACCCGCTCGCGTATCTCGGCACGACGCCGCTGACCGGCAACCGCGCCGCGATCGCCGCATTGCGCGAGAGCGACCTCGTGCTCGACCTGATGACGCTGCTGTTCTCGCCCGAGCAGCACGACATCCTGAAATCCGGCACGAAGATCCTGCTCGCGGTCGAGCCGCCCGAAGTGCTGGTGCGGATGGTGCCGACACTGGCCGACCGCACGCGCGTGCTCGGCGCCGCGAAGAAAATCGCCGCCGCGCGCGAGATGCGCGTGACCTCCGCAGCCGGCACGGCGCTCGTGTGCCCGCTCGGCGATTTCCCGCCGACCGCCGAATACGGCTTCGTCGACGCGCCGGGCCGCTGGGACCACTGGCCGAGCGGCTTCGCGCTGACCTTCCCGAACGACCGCACCGCGCGCGGCACGATCGTGATCGATCGCGGCGACATCCTGCTGCCGCAGAAACATTACGTGAGCGAGCCGATCGCGCTGACCGTCGAAGGCGGCTATGCGACGCGCATCGAAGGCGGCGTCGATGCCGACCTGCTGCGCGACTACATGGAAACCTTCGCGGACCCGGAAGGCTATGCGATCTCGCACATCGGCTGGGGGCTGCAGCCGCGCGCGCGCTGGTCGACGCTCGGCCTGTACGACCGCGAGGCGACGATCGGGATGGATGCGCGTGCGTTCGAAGGCAACTTCCTGTTCTCGCTCGGCCCGAACAACGAAGGCGGCGGCACCCGCACGACCACCTGCCACATCGACATCCCGCTGCGCCGCTGCACGGTCGAGCTCGACGGCGAAACCGTCGTGCGCGAAGGCCGCGTGGCCGATCAACCCGCCTGACCGACGAGTGCCCGACACCATGACCGATCTTTCCCGCCACGCCGAAGCAAACGTCTACCGCCAGCAGGGTTTCGGCACGCCGCTGCCGCCGCACGGCAACATCGGACTGCTGATCGTCGACTTCGTGGTCGGCTTCGCCGATCCCGCGACGTTCGGCGGCGGCAACATCGCGCCGGCGATCGCGCGCACGACGCGGGCGCTCGCGCTCGCGCGCGCACGCGGCTGGCCGGTCGCGCACAGCCGCATCGTGTACGCGGACGACGGCAGCGACGACAACGTGTTCTCGCTGAAGGTGCCCGGGATGGCGACGCTGACCGAGCACCATCCGAACAGCGCGATCGTGCCCGAACTCACGCCTGCCGCCGGCGAACTCGTCGTGCGCAAGACCGTGCCGTCGGCGTTCTTCGGCACGCAGCTCGCGCCGTGGCTCGCGCAGCGCGCGGTGCAGACGCTGCTCGTCGCGGGCGCGGTGACGAGCGGCTGCGTGCGCGCGAGCGTGGTCGACGCGATGTCGCACGGGTTCCGCCCGCTCGTGCTCGCCGATTGCGTCGGCGATCGCGCGATCGCGCCGCACGACGCGAACCTGTTCGACATGCAGCAGAAATACGCGGCCGTGATGCCGCTCGACGATGCGATCGCGGCGATCGATGCCGTGCACGCGCGCTGAGCCGCCGCGCCGATCGCGGGCGGTGCGGCACGGGTGGTACGAACGGCAGCCGTGCCCGCGCCGGCGCGCGATTGACGCTGCGCTTTTGTCGGCCTAGATTGACCGCGTGCGCCATCGCGCACGCCCGGGCCGTCGCCCCGTGCGCGGCACGCGGCAGCAGCGCCGCCGCCGCAGGCGCTGCGACCGGCCGCCGGTCGCGCCCTCCCCGACAGGACACCTGAACCGTGAACCGCTCCGAACTGCTTGCGCGCGACGGCTGCCTGACCGTGATCCGGCCGCCCGCGCCGCCGCCCAAGCCGGCGCCCGGCCAGCCGGGCAGCCTGTCGTCGTACGTGCCGGCGCAGCCCGAGGTGTTCGTCGCGATCCTCGACGATGGACGCATCCTCGCGTTCAACGGCCACGTCGACCTCGGCACCGGCATCCGCACGTCGCTCGCGCAGATCGTGGCGGAGGAGCTCGACGTGCCGGCCGCGCGCGTGACGATGGTGCTCGGCGACACGGCCGCGACGCCGAACCAGGGTCCGACCATCGCGAGCGCGACGATCCAGATTTCCGCGACGCCGCTGCGCTGCGCGGCCGCGCAGGCACGCCACGCGCTGCTGGCGCTGGCCGCCGAGCGCTTCGGTGTCGACCCCGCGCAACTGAGCATCGACGACGACACGATCGCCGCACCGGCCGGCGGGCACACAGCAACGTTCGCCGCGCTCGTCGCGGCGCGCCGCATCGCGCTCACGCTCGACCTGAACGCCCGCACGAAGGATCCCGCCCGCTACCGGATCGTCGGCCGGTCGTCGCCGCGCGTCGACCTGCCTGCGAAGGCCACCGGCCAGCTCACGTTCGTGCATGACATGCGCGTGCCGGGCATGCTGCACGGCCGCGTCGTGCGGCCGCCGTATGCGGGCCACGACAGCGGCGCGTTCGTCGGCACGTCGCTGGTGGACGTCGATCGCGCGTCGGTCGCCGACGTGCCCGGGCTCGTGGCGGTCGTCGCGCTCGGCGACTTCGTCGGCGTCGTCGCCGAGCGCGAGGAACACGCGATCCGCGCGGCACGCCAGCTGCGCGTCGCGTGGCGCCCGCACCCTGCGCTGCCGCCGCTCGACACGCCCGCGGCCGCGATCGCCGCCGCGCCCGCGCAACGCCGGTTGCTGCTTGACGAAGGCGACGTCGACGCGGCACGCGCGCAACCCGGCACGATCACGCTGTCGCGCACCTATGCGTGGCCGTTCCAGATGCACGGCTCGATCGGCCCGTCGTGCGCGCTCGCCGACTATCGCGCACCCGGCGACGGCCGGATCACCGTATGGTCCGGCACCCAGAACCCCGTATCGCTGCGCTACGACCTCGCGACGCTCGTGGCGCGCGACGAAGCCGATATCGACATCGTGCGGATGGAAGCGGCCGGCTGCTACGGCCGCAACGGCGCGGACGACGTCTGCGGCGACGCGCTGCTGCTGTCGCGCGCGGTCGCCCGCCCGGTGCGCGTGCAGCTGTCGCGCGCGGACGAGCATCTGTGGGAACCGAAGGGCGCCGGGCAGCTGATGCAGGTGACGGGCACCGTGACGCGCGACGGCCGCCTGCTCGGCTACGACTTCACGACGCGCTATCCGTCGAACGACGCGCCGCTGCTCGCGACGCTCCTGACCGGCGCGATCGCGCCCGAACCGCGCGTGTTCGAAATGGGCGACCGCACCGCCGTGTCGCCGTATGAAAGCCCGGACCGCCGCTTCGTCTGCGAGGATCTCGCGCCGCTCGTGCGCGCCTCGTGGCTGCGCGGCGTGTCGGCATTGCCGAACTCGTTCGCGCACGACGCGTTCGTCGACGAATGCGCGACGCTGGCCGGCATCGATCCGCTCGCGTTCCGGCTGCGCCATCTCAAGGACACGCGCGCGACCGAACTGCTGCAGGCCGTCGCCGATCGCGCGGGCTGGACGCCGCGGCGCGTGGATCGCGGAAATGAAGCGGCAGCAGCGCGCGTCGTCCGCGGACGCGGCGTCGCCTACGCACGCTACGTCCACAGCCGCTTCCCCGGTTTCGGCGCGGCCTGGTCCGCATGGATCGTCGACCTGAGCGTCGATCGCGTGTCGGGCGAGATCCGCATCGAACGCGTGACGGTCGGCCAGGACACCGGCACGATGATCAACCCCGACGGCGTGCGCCACCAGATCCACGGCAACGTGATCCAGGTATTGAGCCGCACGCTGAAGGAACGCGTGCGGTTTGCCGACGGCAAGGTCGCGTCGCGCGAATGGGCGAGCTATCCGATCCTGACGTTCGACGAAGTGCCGGACGTCGACGTGGTGCTGATGCCGCGGCAAGGCGAGCCGCCGCTCGGCGCGGGCGAATCGGCGTCGGTGCCGGGGCCCGCCGCCGTCGCGAATGCGCTGTTCGATGCGACCGGCGTGCGCTTCTACGCGCCGCCGTTCACGCCCGAGACGGTGCGCGCCGCGCTGCGCGAGGCCGGCCGGCTTCCGGCTACCGAAGCGAGTGTCGCAGCAAGCGCCGCATGAGGCCGGTTTGCGTCGAGGGCCGGACGGCGCCGCGCGTCACGCGTCGCCGTCGGCCTCCATCATCTTGCGCAGCAGGTACTGCAATGCGACGCGTTCGCCCGGATTGAGCGGCCCGTACGTGCGCTCGGTCACCTGCCGCGCGAACGGCACCGTGCGGTCGATCAGCGCGAGGCCCGCCGCGGTCGCGCGCACGATCAGCTTGCGGCCGTCGTTCGGGTCGGGCAGCACCTCGATCAGCGCGCGCGTCTTCAACCGCTCGACGACGCCGCGAATGGTCGCCTGGTCGATCGCCGTCGCCTTCACGATGTCGTTCAGCGAACACGCCTGCTTTTCCTTGACCGCGCACAGCGCGACGAACTGCGCGGCGGTCAGGTCCGAATCGGGGATCGCTTCCTGGAAGATCGCGACGTGCCGCTGATAGGCACGGCGCAGCAGGTGCCCGACCTGGTCGTGAAAGTCGTAGGAATCCTTGGAAGACGCCATGAAGATGAAGGCTCGCGCGGCATGAATGGGAAAGGCAAGCAGTGTACACCCTCAAATCGGTGCATCCGGTCACGCGGCCGCTGCTTCGTTGCGGTGCGTCAGGGTTCGTGGCGCCCGACCCGCGTCGCGCCCGACAAGCGCCCGACCATGTCGGCCTGCTCGCGGACATCGACGCTGCAACGCCCGCGGCTCGCGCGATCCGGCGGGCTGCCGGACGCGCGCGCTCCGAACGCCGAAGCACTGGCGTGCACACACTCCACTTTTGAGCGTATACGCACGAATTTCGTGCATGCCTCAGGATGAAAAAAACCATGTTGATATGTGCACATTTCCAGATTAATCCCCGAAAAATTCCGGGTTTATCTGGTTTAACGATCGATCCCGGCGCGTTCACTTTCATGCCTACGCGATTCCGTATTTTCTAGTGTGTACGCTATGTAATTGGCGTGCTATACAGACTCCAGCGCGCGGCGAACCTTCGCTCGCGTCGAACGGCCACCCACTTCATCCGTCACATTCGAACAGGGGCAATCCCATGTCTACCGCACACCCGAGCGCCGCCGTCTCCGCCGACGACACGCTGCACGGCGCGCTCTACCGCAAGGTCACGCTGCGCCTGATCACGCTGTTCTGCCTGTGCTATTTCGCGGCCTATCTCGACCGCATCAACATCGGGCTCGCGAAGCTGCAGATGCTCGACGCGCTGAAGTTCAGCGACACCGTGTACGGGCTTGGCGCCGGCCTGTTCTTCGGCGGCTACATCCTGTTCGAAGTCCCGAGCAATCTGGTGCTGCAGCGCGTCGGCGCGAAGCTGTGGATCGCACGGATCATGATCACGTGGGGCCTGCTGTCGGGCGCGACGATGTTCGTGCATACGCCGATGCAGTTCTACGTCGTGCGCTTCCTGCTCGGCGCCGCCGAAGCCGGCTTCCTGCCCGGCGTGCTGCTGTACCTGACCCAGTGGTATCCCGATGCGCGCCGCGCACGCATCGTCGCGCTGTTCATGGTCGGGCTGCCGCTGTCGAGCATGATCGGCAGCCCGATTTCCGGCTGGATCATGCGTGCGTTCGACGGCGTGCACGCGCTCGGCGGCTGGCAGTGGCTGTTCCTGCTCGAAGCATTGCCGTCGGTGCTGCTCGGCTTCGCGGTGCTGCGCTGGCTGCCCAACAGCATCGAGAGCGCGCGCTGGCTGAACGCGGACGAGCAGCGCATGCTGCGCGCGAACCTCGACGCCGATCCGTCCGGCAACAAGAGCCACGCGCTCGGCCGCGCGTTCTCCGATCCGAAGGTGTGGGCACTCGGCCTCATCGACCTGTGCGTGCTGCTCGGGCTGTATGCGGTGAGCTTCTGGCTGCCGACGATCCTGCGCGACACCGGCGTGAAGGACGCGTATCACATCGGCTGGCTGATGGTGATCCCGAATGCCGCGGCCGTGCTCGCGACGCTGTATTGCGGCGCGAGCTCCGACCGTGCGCGCGAGCGCCGCTGGCATATCGTCGTGCCGTTCCTGGTGTCGGCCGTCGCGCTCGCATTCGCCGCCGCGTCGTCGCACGGCACGCTCGCGACCGTGCTGCTGTTCTCGCTGATCAACGCGGGCGCGGCCGCCGCGATGCCGGTCGTCTGGGCGCTGCCGTCCACGTTCCTGAAGGGCTCGGCCGCCGCCGGCGGGATCGCGTTCGCGTGCTCGATCGCGAACCTCGGCGGCTTCGGCAGCACCTACTTCATCGGCTGGCTGCGCGATACGTTCCATTCGCAAAGCGCGGGGCTGTACGGCTTCGCCGCATGCATGCTGGTCGGATGCGCGCTCGCGCTCGCGTATCCTGCAAAGCTCGTGAACCGCTGATGCGCTCCATGCGCGCGGCGACCCGAGGTCGTCGCGCGCGATTCGCACAATTCGCACGACTCTCCACGTATCGATGCGTGCCCAACGATACGCGCGCTGCCCCCCTCTCGCCCTTCCGCATTCGTCGCAGCGCCCCCGGCTGACGGCTTGAACAGCTTTCCTGGGCGCCGCACCCGCGCACAGGTCGCCTCCCGACGTGCCGCACTGCCTTTTTACAAACACGTCGCCTCGCGCGCGCGTTCGCGCACGGGCATGCCACTGCCTCCCCGCGCAACTTCGCGCCACACCGGCGCGTACGCGTGTCCCGCCGTGCAGGCACGTCGTTTGCGAGATCAACGCGCCCGCCCCTCGGGCGGACGGCAATCCTTCCTTCAACCCGGCGCTGCGCACCGCGCGAGTCCTCGCGCGGCGATCCCGCATCGCAAGCAGGATTCCCCCTGAACGAGAGGACGACATGAAATCCATACGAACGATAGTGGCCCTGTGCTCGGTCATTTC
Organism: Burkholderia sp. Bp8984; assembly: GCF_003853755.1. NCBI lineage: Bacteria > Pseudomonadati > Pseudomonadota > Betaproteobacteria > Burkholderiales > Burkholderiaceae > Burkholderia > Burkholderia sp. Bp8984. The sequence continues at coordinate 215,966 of NZ_QTQN01000006.1, read as the reverse complement.
CGTACTCACGGCGTGCGGCGGAGACAGCAACGACGTCGGTACCGTGCTCGGCATCTCGAAGCCGCAGGCGCGCTTCATCAACGCGGTGCCGGCCGGCCCGAATCTCGACTACTACCTGAACGCGAAGCTCGATGCGTCGGGTGTCGCGTACAAGGGCGTGACCCGTTATCACGACATCGATACGGGCACGCAGACCGCCAGTTACGACGTATCGGGAACGACCACGACCGTCGCGTCGCAGTCGTTCGGCGCGGCGAACGGTCACCACTACACGACCATCGCATTGCCGAGCACCTCGTCGGCGATTTCGCTGATCGACGATCCGTTCGACAAGAAGCTGCTGTCCGACAAGGCGCGCGTGCGCAGCTTCAACGCGTCGCCGAACACGCAGAACGTCGACGTGTACGTCGTGCCGCCGGGCACCGACATCAACACGCAAAGCCCGACGCTGGCGGGCGCCGCGTATCAGAACGCCGTGCCGGCATCCACACAGGATTCCATCTACCTGAACGGCGGAACCTACCAGGTGATCGTCACGACGGCCGGCAGCAAGGCGCCGATCCTGAAGACCGCGCCGGTCGCGATCAACAACAACGCCGACTGGTTGCTGGTGACGATTCCGGCGGGCGGCATCGGCGACGTGACGCCGAACGACATTCACGTGCTCGTCGCGCAGGGCAACGATGCGGACACGTCCGCACAGGAACTCGGCCCGCAATAACGGATAGCGGCTTCGGCGAACCGCTGGCCGGCGGTCCGCCCGGCAGCCCTCACTACGGCGTCAGTCGGTCCGCTCGAGACGGATCACGTGCTCGACCCGCGTGCCGTCGCCGTGCTCGACATCGACATCGCCGACATGCCGGACGCGCCAGCCCGGCCGCGTCCCAATTTGCGGCACGTTGCCGCCCGGCCGGCTGTCGATGCCGCCGAGCCCTTCGTCCGGCGTCTCGACCGCGTCGTCGAGCGACGCATTCGAATAGATCACGTTGTCGTGCCACTCGGTCGCGCCGCTGCGCGCCTCCATGCCCTTGCCGTCGACGTCGACCGTGTTGTCGGTCATCGCCATGTTCGCGTTGTCGAGCGTCACGATCCTGCCGCTGGCGCGACGCACCGGATCGCCGCTGTCGACCGCATGCGCGCCGACGTCGATCGGCGGCAGGCCGGTCGGCGTCTTCGCCGCGACGGCCTCAGGGGTCAGCGCCCGCTTCGTGACCTCGGCGGCTTCGGCGACCTCGGCGGCCTGGGTCGCCGCATCGGGCATGTCGCCGGCCGCCGGCGTCTTCACCGGGCTCTTCGCAATCTGTTCGCGCTGCTGTTTCGGGGTTGGGTTCGATTCCGCGTTGTGCATCGCACCTCCTGTTCCGGACGGCGTGCGCCGGCGGGATGCAGCCGGCGCCGGTCCGGGAATCGCTACAACGGTCGTTGCAAATCTTTCACGCGCGCGGCGCCGCCCACGCGTGCCCTGCGACACGCGCGCCGCGCCGACAGCCGTCCCGGCGGCACGCGGGCGACGGGCCCGCGCATGCCGCCCGCGCCGACGGTCAGCCGCCGCTTGCGCCCGCGGGCGCGGACGCCGCGCCCGGCATGCTCGCCGGACCGCCGGTCATGCCGCTGCCGGCCGTGCCGCTGCCCGGCATGCCCGACGGCGCGGTGGACGGCGCCGGCGCCATGCTGCTGGTGGAGCCGGTTGAACTCCCGCCGGTAGTGGTGTCGCTTTCGCTCTTCTTCTGGCAACCCGCACCCGCCGCCAGGCCGGCAATCAGGATGCCGGCGAAGACGACCCGCGATACGTGACGAATGGAATATCGCTGCATGACACCTCCGCTGATGTCGACTGGATGGAGACCTGTGGCGAGCAATGCGCGTGCCGTCCATCTCCTCCATTGCCACCGCCGGCGACCCGGCCCCATTCATTTTTCAAATGCCCCCCAGCCGAATATTTAATTTCCCATCGCCGCGACGGCCACCCATACTCGCGAACAAATCCGAGACATAACGTCCACGGCGGCCGGGCCTGCGCTGCGTGCACACGCTGCCGGTTCGCGCCCCGCACACGGAAGGAGACAACGCGTGCAACTGGAAGCCACCCACCGCGCGGGCATCGTGCTCGGCGCGGACGACGCATTGCATCGAACCGGTACCGCCGCGCGCGACCCCGCGCTGAGCCCCCGGCTGCACAACCCCGACCTCGCGCCGACCAAGGCGGAGGGCCGCACCTGGGGCCGCTACAGCATCTTCGCGCTGTGGACCAACGACGTGCACAACATCGCGAACTACTCGTTCGCGATCGGGCTGTTCGCGCTCGGCCTGTCGGGCTGGCAGATGCTCGCATCGCTCGCGATCGGCGCGGTGCTCGTGTACGGCTTCATGAACCTCACCGGCTACATGGGCCAGAAGACCGGCGTGCCGTTCCCGGTGATCAGCCGGATGAGCTTCGGCATCTACGGCGCGCTGTTGCCCGCGATGATCCGCGCGGTGATCGCGATCGCATGGTTCGGCATCCAGACCTACCTCGCGTCGGTCGTGCTGCGCGTGCTGCTCACCGCGATCTGGCCGGGCCTCGCCGCGTTCGACGAGAACGCGATCTGCGGGCTGTCGACGCTCGGCTGGGTGACGTTCGTCGCGATCTGGCTGGTGCAGATCGGCATCCTCACCTACGGGATGGAGATGGTCCGCAAGTACGAAGGGCTCGCCGGCCCGATCATCCTCGTCACGACGCTGTCGCTCGCCGCATGGATGTTCAGCCGCACCGGCGGCCATCTCGCGATGTCGATCGGCAAGCCGATGACCGGCCTGAAGATGTGGACCGAAGTGTTCGCGGGCGGCGCGCTGTGGCTTGCAATCTACGGCACGCTGGTGCTCAACTTCTGCGATTTCGCGCGCGCGTCGCCGAGCGCGAAGACGGTGCGGGTCGGCAACTTCTGGGGCCTGCCGGTGAACATCCTGGTGTTCGCGACGATCAGCTTCGTTCTCGCGGGCGCGCAGTTCAAGCTGAACGGCCAGATCATCCACAGCCCGACGGAAATCATCGCGACGGTGCCGAACAAGCTGTTCCTCGTGCTCGGTTGCCTCGCATTCCTGATCGTGACGGTCGCGGTCAACATCATGGCGAACTTCGTCGCGCCGGCCTTCGTACTGACGAGCCTCGCGCCGCACCGCCTGACGTTCCGCCGCGCGGGCCTGATCAGCGCGACGGTCGCGGTGCTGATCCTGCCGTGGAACCTGTACAACAGCCCGATCGTGATCGTCTACTTCCTGTCCGGCCTCGGCGCGCTGCTCGGCCCGCTGTACGGGATCATCACGGTCGACTACTGGCTCGTGCGCAAGCAGCGCGTGAACGTGCCGGACCTTTATACCGAAGCGCCGAGCGGCGCGTATTTCTACACGCGCGGCGTGAACCGCAAGGCGCTCGCGGCGCTCGTGCCGTCCGCGCTGATCTCGATCACGCTCGCCGTCGTGCCGGCCTTCAGCGCGATGACGCCGTTCTCCTGGCTGCTCGGCGCGGCCATCGCGGGCAGCGTGTACTGGCTGACGGCCGATCGCAAACGGCAATACGACGAGCGCTCGGGCGAACCCATCGCGGTCGCCTGCGCCCGACACTGAACGCAGCATACGGAGTGCACCGATGAGAATCCTGGTAGTCAACGTCAACACGACCGCGTCGATCACCGACGCCATCGCCGCGCAGGCGCGGGCCGCCGCGTCGCCGGGCACGGAGATCGTCGGGCTGACGCCGCGCTTCGGCGCGGAATCGGTCGAAGGCAATTTCGAGAGCTACCTCGCGGCGATCGCCGTGATGGACCGCGTGTTGAGCTACGACGAGCCATACGACGCGGTGATCCAGGCCGGCTACGGCGAACACGGCCGCGAAGGGCTGCAGGAACTGCTGACGGTGCCGGTCGTCGACATCACCGAAGCGGCCGCGAGCATCGCGATGCTGCTCGGCCACCGCTACTCGGTCGTCACGACGCTCGACCGCACGGTGCCGCTGATCGAGGATCGCCTGAAGCTCGCCGGGCTCGACGCGCGCTGCGCGTCGGTGCGCGCGAGCGGTCTCGCGGTGCTCGAGCTCGAGGAGAACCCGGCCCGCGCGATCGAGTCGATCGTCGACCAGGCCGCGCGCGCGGTGAAGGACGATCGCGCGGAAGTGATCTGCCTCGGCTGCGGCGGGATGGCCGGCCTCGACCGGCAGATCGAGGAATGCACGGGCGTGCCCGTCGTCGACGGCGTGTCGGCCGCGGTCGCGCTCGCGGAATCGCTGGTGCGCCTGAAGCTGAAGACGTCGAAGGTCCGCACCTATGCGCCGCCGCGCCCAAAGCGGATCGTCGGCTGGCCGGGCACCTTCGTCAAATGACGGGCCGCGGGAACGCGTAGCGACATGCGGGACGCACCGGCGCCGAACGGCCTGTCCCTCGATGCGTCCGACGCAAGGAGTGCGCTCGACGGCCTGGACGCGCGCCTGATGCGCATCCTGCTCGTGCTGCTCACCGAGCGCACCGTGTCGCGCGCGGCCGTGCGGCTGAACATGTCGCAGCCGGCGACGAGCGCCGCGCTCAAGCGGCTGCGCACGCTGCTCGGCGATCCGCTGCTGGTGCGCAGCCGCTACGGCATGGTGCCGACCGAGTTCGGCGCGCGGCTGATCGAGCCGCTGCGCAACGCGCTGCGCGTGATCGACTTCATCCGCATCCAGCAGCCGACCTTCGACGCGCGCACGTCGGTGCGCACCTACCGGATCGGTTGCCCCGATTACCTGAACGTGCTGTTCGTGCCGAAGCTCGTCGCGTTGTTCCGCGAACGCGCGCCGAACGCGCAGCTCGTGTTCCATCCGCTCGGCGACGGCTACGACGACGAACGCGCGCTCGCCGACGGCGAGCTCGACGTCGTGATCGACAATCGCCCTGCCCGCGTGTCGCGGTTCCGGCAGGACGACCTGTTCGACGATCGCGTCGTGTGCCTGATGCGCGCCACGCATCCGCTCGCACGGCGCGGCGCGATGACGGCCGCCGAATTCGCGAGCGCCGCGCAACTGTGCCCGACACCGTCGTGGCTCGAAGCGTCCGGCGCGATCGACCGGCAGCTCGAACGCGTCGGCCTGCAGCGGCGGATCGTCGTCACGCTGCCGCACTTCGAACTCGCCGCGCATGCGCTCGTGCGCTCCGACCTGATCCTCACCACCACGTACCGGCTCGCGCGCCACTACGCGAAGCTGCTGCCGCTCGGCGCGGTGGCGCTGCCGGCCGAGCCGCCCGAGATCGTGTACCGGATGACGTGGAACGAGTCGGGCGCCTGCGTCGACGGCGTGCGCTGGCTGCGCGGGCTGATCGCGGAGGCGACGCGCGGCTGGCTCGACGCGGAGGCCGCGCAGCCGGCCGTCGCGGCGGTTGCCGCGAATGCGGATGCGGATGCGCGGGCGAATGTGCCGATCGCCGACGCCCCGCCGGAACCGACCCGACGCACGCGCCGCCGGCAGGCGACGCACTGCGGTGCATCGCAACGGCCGCGTGTCGCGCGCGCGGCGCGCGTTCATCGCGTCGCGACGAAGTCGCGCTGAATCGATCGCCGACGACAACCTGAACGCGCACGCTCGGCGGCTCCGTATCGTCTCGTGCAACGAGCCCGGCATGAACCCCCGCCGCACGCATCACGCGTCGAGCATCGGTTGCGCAAGCAACTTGTATGCGATGACGGCGACGGCAAGCGCGAGCACGCCGCTGACCGTCAGCGCCGCGGCGAATCCGCTCGCGAAGGCCGCGGGTGCCGCATCGGCAAGCGTGCGCGCGGCCGACGGCGGCACGTGCGCGAGCGCCTGCGCGAGATCGCCGGCCAGCAGGCTCGACATGAACGGCGCGTCGACGAACGCGCGCATGCCCGGCGCGGCGGACAGCAGCCGGTCGAGGTGCGCGTGCGTGCTGGCGGCCAGCACCGCGCCGAGCACGCCGACGGCCGTCACGATCGCCGAGAAGCGCGTGGTCGTGCTGATGCCCGACGCCATCCCGGTACGGCCCGGCGGCACGCACGCCATGATCGCCTTCTGCGTGTCGCCGTTCATGATGCCCGCGCCGCAGCCGGTCACGAACATGCCGAGCGCGACGAGCCGGTAGTCGCCGCCGGCCGTCAGCGCCGCGGTCGCGAGATTGCCCGCGCCGATCAGGGCGAGCCCGCCCGCCAGCACGCCGCCGGACGATACGCGCGCGGCGAGCAGGCCGCCGAGCGACGGCCCTGCGATCATCGCGAACGCGAACGGCAGCATCCCGAGCCCCGCATCGATCGCGGACATCCCGAACGCGTTCTGCAGGTACAGCGGCAGGAACGTCATCATCACCTGCGCGCACGCCGCATAGCCGAACATCGCGAGCACGGCACCGACGAAACGCGGCTGGCGGAACAGCGCCAGATCGATCATGGGCCGCGCCTGCCAGCGCTCCGCACCGATGAACGCGGCCAGCAGCGCGGCGGCCAGCGCGAACCGGACGAGCGTCGCGGTCGACAGCCAGCCATGCGACGGCGCGCCGATCAGCGCCGCGATCGCGCAGGCGAGCGCCGCGCCGAACAGCAGGCTGCCGGCGGCATCCACCCGTTTCGCGTGCGGATCGCGCGACTCGTCGATCGCGACGCGCGCGCCGGCCGCGAGCAGCGCGCACACCGGCAGGTTCAGCAGGAACACCCAGCGCCAGCCGATCCACTGCGTGATCGCGCCGCCGACCAGCGGCGCGACGGCCGTCGCGATCCCCATGCACATCCCCCAGATCGCCCACGCACGCGCCCGTTCGCGTCCGTCCGGAAAGCGGTTCGCGATCACCGCGAGCGCGGCCGTCAGCAACAGCGCGGCCCCGCCGCCCTTTGCCGCGCGCGCGGCGATCAGCCAGCCGGCCGACGGCGCGATCCCGCACCCGAGCGACGCGAGCGAAAAGAGCGCGAGCCCCGCGCCGAGCATGCGCTTGCGTCCGAAGCGGTCGGCCAGCCCGCCGGCCGGCAGCAGGCATGCGGCGAACGCGGTCATGTAGGCGCTCACGACCCATTCGATGTCGGCGAAACTCGCATGGAAGCCGCGCGCGATGCTCGGCAGCGACACGGCGACGACGTTCGTGTCGAGCACGATCAGCGAGCACGTCGCCGACGCGACCGCGAGCGTCGCGGCGGCCGGCAGGCGGGTGCCCGTGCGCTCGGCGGCAGGCGCGCCTGCGCGCGGGGCGGGAGAAGACTGGGACATCGACGGCTCCGGAACAAGAGGAACGAGCCGTATGCTAGGCTTGCTCGGTATTACCCGTCATTGACATACCGATGCAGTTTCATTAACGAAAATTGCAATCATGAATCCGCTCGAATTCCGTCACGTGCGCGCGTTCCTGAGCGTCGCGCAGCACCTGCATTTCGCGCGCGCGGCCGACGCGCTCGACATGGCGCCGCCCGCGCTCACGCGTCAGATCCAGGAAGCCGAGCGGCTGCTCGGCGTGCGGCTGTTCCAGCGCTCGCGCCGGGAGGTTTCGCTGACGGCGGCAGGCATTGCGTTTCTCGCCGAGGCGCGCGCGGCGGTCGAGCATCTGCAGCGCGGCCGCGAACTCGCGACGCTCGCCGAGCGCGGCGAACTCGGCCGGATCGAGATCGGCTACGTGTCGTCGGCCGTCTATTCGGGCACGCTGCAGCGCACGGTCGGCGCGTTCCGCGCCGCGCATCCGCGCATCGAGCTGAACCTGCGCGAGGTACCGATGGACGACGTCGCGAAACAGCTCGACGCGGGCCGGCTCGACCTCGCGTACGTGCGCCCGCCGTTGCCGCTGCCGGGCGGGCTGCGGATCGTCACGCTGCAGCGCGACGTATTCGTCGCGGCGGTGCCGGCCGATTCGCGTTATGCGGCGATGACCGCCGTGCGTGCCGCCGATCTCGCCGACGCGCGCTTCGCCGTGCCGGAACAGGAGCGCGGCACGCTCGAAGTCGCACGCCGCGGCCGCTTCGCGCCGGTGATCGCCGCGCGGCCGGGCGGCTTGCTCGCGGTGCTCGCGTGCGTATCGGTAAACGGCTGGGTCGCCGTGATCCCGGACGCGCTCGCCGGCTGCGTGTCGTTGCCGGGCGTCGTGTACCGGCCGATCGCCGGCAAGCCGATCATGTCCGAGCTCGCGCTCGCGCACCGGCGCTTCGAGAAGGCGCCAGCGGTACGCGCGTTCCTGCGCGCCGTTCCTGCCGCGGGCTAGCGCCTGTCCCGCCGATAACGGACGCGCGAATAAGCATTTCGCGATTCGATGTTTGCCGGCGCGAAACCGATTCCGTAATCTGCCCGGCAGCCGCGCGGCCTCTCGCGCGGATCACCGAGGACCTGCCGCCGATGACTTCGCCCCCCGCCCCGGCCCGCCGCCGCGCACTGCTGCGCGTGGCCGCCCTGGCCGCCGCACCGCTTGCCGGCGCCGCCGCACGGCCCGTCCGCGCGGCCGGCCCCGACCTGTCCAACGTGACGCTGGTGCTCGGCGACCAGGCCGGCGGCCTGCGCGCGCTGGCCGAAGCCGCGCGCGTGCTCGACGGCGTGCCGTACCGGTTTCGCTGGGCGAATTTCCAGGGCGCCGCGCCGCTGTTCGAAGCACAGCGCGCGGGTGCGATCGACCTCGCGCCGGCCGGCGACCTGCCGGTGTTGACGGCCGCGCTCGGCGATCCGGCGCTGCGGATCGTGGCCACGCGCGTCGGCTCGCCGACATCGCTCGGCATCGTCGTGCAGCCCGATTCGCCGGTGCGCACCGTCGCCGACCTGAAGGGGCGCACCGTCGTCGTGTCGTCGGCGCGCGGCAGCATCTCGCAATACCAGCTCTACGGCGCGCTGCGCGAACACGGCCTCGCGCCTGGCGACGTCGACGTGCGCTTCGTGCTGCCGGTCGACGCGTTCGCCGCGTTCGAGGCCAGGCAGATCGGTATCTGGGCGACCTTCGATCCGTATTACGGCAACGTGGTCCGGCGCGGTGCGCGCATCGTGCGCGACGGCAGCGGGATCAATTCCGGGCTCGCGTTCCTCACGTCGCCGGTCGACACGCTCGACGATCGCGCGAAGCGCGCGGCGCTGTCGGACGTGCTCGCGCGGCTCACCCGAGCCGGCCAGTGGGCGCTCGCGCATCCCGCCGATTACGCGACCGTCTATGCGTCGCTCACGCGCCTGCCGCGCGAGGCGGCCGCCGACATCGCGCGCCGGGCGGCGCTCGCGCAGCGCGGTGTCACCGACGCGGACATCGACGTGCTGCAGCGCGTCGCCGATCGCGCGGCCGCGGACGCGATCCTGCCGAAGCGCGTCGACGTCGCGTCGATCGCGGTGCGCAACCTGTCGGCCGCGTAACCGGCTGCACGTCGTCGCCTGTGCGGGCGTTCAACGCGCCTTCGCCATGTCGAGATCCGGCACGTCATCGCCGAACGTCGACGCAACCAGCGTGCGCATCGCGGCGACCAGCAGCGTCGGGCCCGACTGGTTGAACGTGCAGCGCTCGCCGGCCGCCGGCACTGCCCGATGCAGCACCGCGCGCCACGCACCGTGCCCGCCGTCGCGCTCGAACGCGCCGAACGGCAAACGCTCGACGAGCGGCCCGCCGTCTACCCACGACGACGACGGCGCGTACGGCACCGGCGTGCCGCCCGGTTCGCGCAGGACCGTGCATCCCGCGGCGTCGACGCGCGGCGCGCCGAGTGCTTCCGCCATCGCCACCCAGAAATCGAGCGGCGCACCGACCAGATCGTGAACCTGCATCGCGCCCTCCCGCGGCCGTGAAAACGCCATCCTAGCGCTGCCGCGCGCGATGCGCCGGCCACGCCGCGACCGGTGCGTTGCCCGGCAAGCGCGCCCGTCGTGCGAAACCGCCGATACGTGTTACGAATCGGCGATTCCTGCGTACAATGAACGCAACTCGTATCGTCCGGGCGGCGGTGGACACGCACCCCGGAACCGCATTCACGCCGAACCGGGCCGGGCCTGTTCGGCGGACGACAACCGGAACCATACGGTGCAGCGCAGGCCGGATCTCTCGGGAGACCGCAGCATGTCCACGCACGCCAGGAAACCGCTGATATCGCTCGTCGTGCCGTTTCATGACGAAGAGGAAACGATCGACGCGTTCTTTGCCGAAACGCTGCCCGTTCTCGAGTCGGTCGCCGGGGTCCGCTTCGAGATCGTCTGCATCAACGACGGCAGCCGCGATCGCACGCTCGACCGGCTGCTCGCGATCGCCGCCCGCGACGCGCGCGTACACGTCGTGGATCTCACACGCCGCTTCGGCAAGGAAGCCGCGCTCACCGCGGGCCTCGACGAGGCCGCCGGCGCCGCGGTGATCCTGATCGACGCCGACCTGCAGGACCCTCCCGCCCTGATTCCCGCGATGATCGAACACTGGCGCGCCGGTGCCGAAGTCGTCGCCGCGAAACGCACCGACCGCATGTGCGACCCATACCTGCAGCGCGCGGCGGCGGCGCTCTACTATCGCGTGCACAACGCGCTGTCCGAAGTCGAAATGCCGGAAAACGTCGGCGATTTCCGCCTGATGGATCGCGAGGTCGTCGAAGCGCTGCGCGCGCTGCCGGAGCGGCGGCGGTTCATGAAGGGGCTGTTCGCGTGGGTCGGCTTTCGCACCGCTATCGTCGAATACACGCGTGCGCCGCGCAGCGGCGGCCGCTCGAAGTTCTCCGGATGGCGACGCTGGAACTTCGCGCTCGAGGGCATCACGAGCTTCAGCACCGTGCCGCTGCGCGTGTGGACCTACGTCGGTCTCACGTTCGCGATGCTGTCCCTCGCGTATGGCGCCTTCATCGTGGTGCGCACGCTGCTGTACGGCAATCCGGTGCACGGCTACCCGTCGCTGATTTCCGTCGTGCTGTTCGTCGGCGGTATCCAGCTGATCGGTATCGGCGTGATCGGCGAATACCTCGGGCGGATCTATCACGAGTCCAAGCAGCGCCCCGTCTATCTCGTGAGGCGGCGCTACCGTGCCGAGCGCGATGCCGCCGCCCAGCCGGCATCGAAGCTGCTGCAGTTTCCGCTGAAGCGCGCGCCCGCGGCCCGCCGCAGGGCAGCGATGCCGGCGGTCGCCGGCGCCGCCGCCCGCAAGGCGTCGTTCAAGTAGAACCGGACCGCCGCAATTGGACATTCCCCGCGAATCGATGCGCTCGGCGGAGCGGCCCGTGCGCGCGTGGCTCACGCTGCGGCGCGTCGTCGTGTACAGCGTGTTGATGCTCGTGCTCGACGCACTGTTCGTCACGATCTGGACGACCGTCGTTCGTCACGGGGCCGGGAGCATCGGGGCACGCCCCGGTGCCGACTTCTCGGTGTTCTGGTCGGCCTCGTACGTGATGCTGCACGGCTCGCCGGCGCAGGCGTACGACTTCTCCGCCTTCTCGCGGCTGACGACCGGCCTGTTCACGCATCTTCGCCGCGACGTCTTCGCCCCGTGGCTGTACCCGCCCACCTATCTGCTGCTCGTGACCCCGCTGGCGCTACTGCCCTTCGCGCTCGGTTACCCGGTGTTCGTCGCGATCGGCGTCGTCGTGCTCGGCCTCGTCGCGTGGCGCGTTTCGCGTCTCGGCATGATTCCGGGCGCATCGCGCGTCGGCCCGCTCGCGCTGGCCGCCGCGCCTTGCGTGTTCGTCACAGCGACGCTCGGACAAAACGCGTTCCTGACCGCATCGTGCGCGGCGCTGGCCGTCCACTGGGCCGATCGGCGGCCGATCTGGGCGGGCCTCTGCATCGGCCTGCTGTCGGTCAAGCCGCAGATGGCGCTGCTGTTCCCGTTCGTGCTGGTCGCCGTGCGCGCATGGCGCACGATCGCATGGGCCGCGCTCGCCACCGGCACGTTCGTCGCGCTGAGCGTCCTGATTTGCGGCATCGAGTCGCTGCGCCTGTTCGTCGCGAGCACCGGACTCGCGCGATCGATCGTCCTCGAACACGGTGTCGTGTTCTGGCTCGCGTCGCCGACGCCGTTCGCGGCGTTCCGGCTTGCGGGCGTGCCGCTCGGCGCCGCCTATGCCGCGCAAGCGTGTATTGCGGCAATCGCGATCGCCGCCGCGTGCATCGCATGGACGCAATCGCGCGATACCCGCGTGCGCGCCGCCGTGCTGGCAGTCGCGACGCTCGTGGCGAACCCGTACGTGTGGCACTACGAACTTGCGTGGCTCGCCATCGCGATCGCCTGCATGCTGTCGATCGGCTGGCGCGACGGCTGGCTGCGCGGCGAACAGGCCGCGATCGCGCTGATGTGGGCGCTGCCGGTCGCCGAATACCTGAACCCGTGGCTGCTGCTGCCGCAGATCGGCCCGGCCGTGACGCTGTTCGCGCTGCTCGTGCTGCTGCGCCGCGCGCGGCACGATGCTCACAACGCGAGCCGCGGCGGCACGTACACGCCGTAGTACGGCCCGACGCCCGTCGCGACACCGGTCAGCTTCACGCCGCCGACGAAGTGCCCCTGGATGTACTTGTACGTGCCGCCGAGCGACACGTCGATACGGAACGCCGCGAACGCGACGATCGGCACGTAGGTGCTGCTCGCCGTCTGCGTGACGACAGGCAGCACGACCGTCGAGCCGACCGGCACCGACGTGTAGAGCGTCGCCTTCACGCCGGTCGCGAGATAGATGCTGTCGCCGATATTGAGCGTCGTCGGGTTGCCGGTCACCATCAGGCCGCCCATCGTCGTCGTGTCGGTCGCGGTCGACAGGAACGACGTCCACTGGCCGCCCATGCACAGCGTGCCGTAGGTCTGGCCGTTCGTGATCGAGAATTCGTACGGCTGGTTGGTCAGCGGATTGATCAGCGGCTGGTTGGTCAGCGTGTTCCAGTACTGGTTGTACACGCACTGGTCGATCGCGATCGGAAAGAGCCCGCCCGCCGCCACCCCGCCCGGCGCGGCGAGCACCGCGATCGCGGTCGCGCTGCCGGACGCGCCCGGAATGCCGAGCAGCCCGCCGAGCAGCAGCGGAATCGAGCCGCCGTTCACGCCCGGCGCGCGCGACACGGTCACCTGAACCGCCGGCACGTCGTATTGGCCGGGCGTGATGGTCGTCGGCTGCATCGATGCGGGGTTGCGCGTCACGTTCCAGTACCCGGTCGTCACCGTGCCGGTCGCGAGCGGCGCGCCCGCCGCCGCATTCTGCGCGATCACGCCGTTCGCCGCCGGCGCGGCCTGCGACCAGTTCAGCGCGCCGCCCGTGGGCGACATCATCGCGTCGGCCGCCGCGAGCGCGGCCGCGTCGGCGGCGTTCTGCAACTGGTTGCGCACCGTGGCCACCCACGCGATGTCGATCGCCAGCGCGCCGAACGACAGCAGCGGAATCAGGAACAGCAGGAAGAACAGCGCGACGGAGCCGCGCTCGCGCGTGGCGCCGATGCATGGCGTGCCGGCTGCGTCATTCATAGAGCATCACCGAGCTGGCCGAGATCGTCACCGGGCCGGTGAGCGCGCTGAATGCCGACCCCAGCACCAGCCCCGAATACGTGTAGGTCACCGTGACCGTCAGCGCGGTGCCGGCCGTCGTGCCGTTCGCCTGCGTCACGGTGATGGTCGGCGTCGTCGCGGTGCCGCCGGTGATGAGGCTGTTCTGCGTGTAGGTCGATGCGACGTTGGCGATCTGTGTCGGGGTCAGCATCGGCACGCGCAGCACGACGCCCGCGCGCGCGGCCTCGCGGCTCGCGTTCGTGATGACGGCCTTGTCGCACAGCAGCAGGCTCGTGTCGATGATGCCGATCAGCACCATCAGCAGGAACGGCAGCATCAGCACGAACTCGAGGGATACGACGCCGCGCGCGTGGCGGGCACCCATCGCCTGGCGTGTCATCTTGCCGCCCCCGCGGCGGACGGCAGCGCGTGCGGCTCGAGCGCGGCCCCCGTCGACGGTCGCGCGGCGGCGGGCGCCGGGCGCGCCGCGAGCTGCGCGCGCACGGCCTCGTAGACGCGCAGATTGTCGGCCACCGCCGATGCGGGCAGATCCGCCGACAACAGCTTCTTCGCCGAATCGGTGTTGCCGAGCACGCCATACGCGAACGCGAGGTTCTGGCGCGCCTGCCACGGCGCATCGGGCAGCCCGGCCACGTCGAGCAGCACGTTCACGCCTTCGCGCGGCCGGTTGCTCAGCACGAGCGACAGCCCGAGGTCGACGCGCAAGCCCTGCGCATCCGGATGCACGCGCAGCGCATCGCGGTATACGGCCTGCGCGTCTTCATGGCGGCCCTGCAGGTCGAGCACCGTACCGAGCCCTTCCGCCGCGAGCGGCAGGTTCGGCTGCGCGGCCAGCAGCTCGCGGTAGCGCTGGGCGGCCTCGTCGAGCCGGCGCTGCCGCAACGCGACGCGCGCGAGCCCGACCTGCGGCCCGGGTTCCGCGGGTGCCTGCTGTCGTGCCTGCTCGTAGAGAATCCGCGCGCGCTCCAGATCGCCCGCGCGGTAGCTGACGTCGCCCAACCCGAGGCGCGCCGGGAGCGAATCGGGATGCCGGGCGAGCACCTTCTCGTACAGCGTCGACGCGAGATCGACGTTGCCGCCGGCGAGCGCGCTGTCGGCAATGCGCAGTTCGGCCTGCGGGTCGTCGCTCTTGTGCGACAGCGCTGACCTCGTCTGGATGCCCGGCGCGCAGCCGCCGGCCAGCACCGGCAACACCGCCGCGAATGCGAACGCACGGATCACGGATCGTGTCATTTGAACACCTCGAGCAGGCGAATCGCCGCTGGGCCCGCCGCGATCAGGCCGACCGTCGGCAGGATGAACAGCATCATCGGCAGCGTGATCTTCGGCGCGAGCTTCGCGGCCTGCTCCTCGAGCGCGACGATCTGCTCGGTGCGCTCGCTGCGCGACAGCGTCCGCAACGCCTGCGTGATCGGCGTGCCGAAGCGCTGCGATTGCGTAAGCGTCGTGGCAAGCGAGCGCGCCGACGCAAAGTCGACGCGCGTCGCGAAATGCGTGAGCGCTTCGGATACGTTGCCGCTCAGCGTCAGCTCGTCCGCGCATACCGTCAGCTCGTCGGCGAGCGGCGGGCAGATGCGCTCGAGTTCGCGCGCGACGCGCCGCACGCCCGATACGAGGCTGTTGCCGGCCATCGTGCAGATCACCAGCAGGTCGAGGGCGTCCGGAAAGCACGCGGCGATGATCCGCCGGCGCCGCCGGATCATTGCGCCGAGCACGTATTCCGGCACGATCACGCCGATCACGAACGCGGCGACCATCGCCAGCGCCCGGATCACGACGTATTCGCCGAAGCGCGGAATGTACGGGCTGAACACGATCGCGACGCCCGCGAGCAGCACGCCGCAGCTCAGCTTGATGCCGATCATCGACGACACCGCACGCCGCTCGCGAAAGCCCGCGCGCGTCAGCTGCAGCCCGAGCTTCACACGCTGCATCGGGTCGAGCACGGGCAACCGCTCGCCGAGTTGCGCGAGCCGCCGCGTCAGGTCCTGACGTACCTCGCCCGGCTGCAGCCGCCCCGCCACCAGCGACAGCGGACGCTGCCCGGCCGCCAGCTGCACGCGCTCCGCGATCCGCCGGCGCGTGCCGCCGCCGGGCGTCGCGAGCGCCGCCGCGACGCACGCGAGCAGCAGCAACAATTCGAGGCCGCGGGCGGCCAGCATCGACATCGTCATCGCGCGGTATCCAGTTTCGAGATCTTGTGAATCGTCAGCAGTCCGATCGTCAGCAGCACCGCGGCGATCGTCAGCATCACGCGTCCGGCATGCGTGTCGAACAGCAGCATCACGTACGCGCGGTTCACGAGGAACAGCGCGCCGATCATCACGAACGGCACCGCCGAAATGATCTTCGTCGTGATCCGCCCCTCGGCGGTCAACGCGCGTGTCTTCAGGCGGATGTCGCGGCGCGTGCGGATGATGCTCGACAGCTCGTCGAGCGTCTCGCCGAGGCTGCCGCCGGTCTCGCGCTGCAGCAGCAGGTAGACGGTGAAGAACGAGAAATCCGCGATCATCAGCCGGTCTGCCGCGTGCGTCAGCACGTCCTTCAGATCCGCGCCGACGCGCAGGCTGTCGCCCATCGAGCGAAAGGTCGAGCGCACCGGCTCCGCCGCGCTGTCGCCCACCGTGCTGATCGCCTGCGTGACCGGAATGCCCGCGCGCACCGCCCGCACGATCAGGTCGATCGCGTCCGGGAACGCTTCGAGAAACCTCAGCCGGAACCGCTCGACCAGCGCGCGATAGCTGGCGCGCATCGCCACCAGCGGCAGCCCGACGTAGATCAGCGGATGGAGTGCGTGCGGCAACGCGACGAGTTGCACCACCACGATCGCGGCAATCGCGCCGGCGATCGTGCCGGCGACGACGATCCGCATCCCGCGTTCGCCGCCAACCGCCCGCACGCGCGTCACGTAGCGCTGCAGCCACGCGCGCGCGCGGCTTTGCCGCCGCGGCAGGTTGAACAGCGCGATGCCGGGTGCCGCGGCCGCACCGGCTTCCCGACCCGCCAGCGACGGCGCAAGGTGCCGCATCCGCTCGCGAATGCGCTGCTCCGGCGTGTGGCGCGCACGGTCCAGCCACGCGGACAGCGCGAGGCCCGCCGCGAGGATCACGACGAACGCGCCGAGCGCGAGCAGGTCCGCGGTGCTCATTGCCGGAAGACCTCGGTGAGCGCGTCCTCGACGCCGTAGTACGCGGCGCGCGGCGCGAACGCCGGCCGCAGCGACGACGCCTCGAACACGCCTTTCACCACATCCCGCGTCGTGTCGCCTTCCTGGCGGAACGCAAACAGGTCCTGCGTGATCACCACCTCGCCTTCCATTCCGACGATCTCGGTGATCCGGGTCACGCGGCGCACGCCGTCGCGCATCCGCTCGACCTGCACGAACAGGTGCACGGCGCTCGCGATCTGGCGGCGGATCGACAGCAGCTGCAGGTTCGCGTTCGCCATCATCACCATGCTTTCGAGCCGGCTGATCGCGTCGCGCGGCGAGTTCGCATGGATCGTCGTCATCGAGCCGTCGTGCCCGGTATTCATCGCCTGCAGCACGTCGAACGCTTCCGCGCCGCGGATTTCGCCGAGGATGATGCGGTCGGGCCGCATCCGCAGCGCGTTGCGCACGAGGTCGCGCTGCGAGATCCCGCCGAGCCCTTCCGTATTCTCCGGCCGCGTCTCGAGACTGACGACGTGCGGCTGCAGCAGTTGCAGCTCGGCCGCATCCTCGATCGTCACGATCCGTTCGTGCTCCTCGATGTGTTGCGACAGCGCGTTGAGCAGCGTCGTCTTGCCCGAACCGGTGCCGCCGGAGATCACGATGTTCAGCCGGCACGCGCACGCGATCTTCAGCACCTGCAGCATCCCGTGCGAGATGTTGCCCTGATGCGCCATCCGCGCGAGCGTGATGTCGCGCTTCGCGAACTTGCGGATCGAGATCGACGCGCCGCGCATCGCGATCGGCGGCAGGACCACGTTCACGCGGCTGCCGTCGGCAAGACGCGCGTCGACCATCGGGCTGCTCTCGTCGACGCGGCGCCCGACCGCCGCCGCGATCCGCTGCGCGACGCTCGTCACGTGCGCGTTGTCGCGAAACTTCAGCGGCGTGAGTTCGAGCCGGCCCGCGCGCTCGACGTACACCTGGTCGGGGCCGTTCACGAGGATGTCGGAGACGGTGTCGTCGGCGAGCAGCGGCTCGATCGGCCCGACGCCGAACATGTCGTTCAGGATCGCGTCGACGATCAGCACCTGCTCGCCCGCCGTGATCTTCAGGCGCTCGCGCTCGACCGTGTGCGCGGCCACCTGCTCGATGCCCGCGCGCACTTCGTCGCGCGTCTTCATCAGCGCCGCCGACATGTTCATCGACGAGAACACCGCGGTGCGAATCGCGTCGAACTTGCCGGAACGAATCAGCGCCTCGTGGGTATCGGCCACCGCAAGCCCGCGCGCGGATGCGGGCGCCTGGCTCGCTGCCGGGCCCGGCACCGGTGCGCCTTCGGGCGGCGCGGCGGGAGAAGCCGCCGGCCCGGGCGCAGGCGTCGGCCGTTTGCGGGTACCGAACGTCACGATCCTTTCCTCCATTTCACGAAGCGCGCGTACCACGGCTGCGCGACGGCCATCGATTCGCCGGTGATGCCGTTCGCGAGCAGCCGGATCTCGTCCAGGAAGCCGCGGCGTTTCGTGCCTTCGATCGGCTCGCCGAGGTTCTCGGCGACCGCGAGCGTCTGCGGCTCGTGCGGCAGCTCGCGCAGCCGCACGCCGCCGAATGCGTCCTCGAAGTCGGCCTGCGCGACGCGCCCCTTGACCGGCTCGAGCGGGTTGTTCAGCATCATCGACAGCAGCCGCTCGCCGGGCAGCTCCCGCACGAAGCGCGCAAGCCGGGCGGCTTCGTACGCGGCATGCACCGAGCGGTCGGCGACGATATAGACGAGATCGGACACCGTCAGCGCATCCTCGAACAGTTTGCCGGCGCGGTTGCCCACGTCGAACAGCACGTAATGGAAGCGGTCCTTCAGCATCTCGACGAGCGACGCGATCGCCTCGTCGCGCAGCGGCGCGTCGTCGCCATACGCCAGTTCGGCCGAGAGCACGTGCAGGCGGTCACCCTTCGTGACGAACATGCGGTCGAACAACGCGTCGTCGGGACGCTGTTCCATGTTCAGCAGTTCGATCAGCCCGTTGTTGCTCGACAGCCCGAGCATCGAGTTCGCGCCGCCGCCGTGCAGGTTCAGGTCGACGTATGCCACGCGGCGGCGCTTCTCGCCCGCCAGGCAGCGCGCGAGACTCACCGCGACCGTCGTCGTGCCGACGCCGCCGCGCGCGCCGACGAAGCTGACGATCTTGCCGGTGCGCACCTGCACGACCGATTCCGTCGCGGTCAACGCGCGCCGCATCAACTCGACGGTCAGCGGCTTCACGATGTAGTCCTGCACACCGATGCCGAGCAGGTTGCGGAACAGCCCGACGTCGTTCTGCGTGCCGATCGCGACCACCCTCACGGACGGATCGCACACGTCGGCGAGCCGCATCAGGTCGGACACCGGCAGCACCGAATCCGACACGTCGACGATCAGCTGGCGCGGCGAGCGCTCGTGCTGCTGCAGCAGCCGGATCGCGTCGTCACAGTTGCCCGGCTGCACGTGGGCGCGCGTGATCGACAAGTCCTGGGCGACGCGGCGAATCACGTCTTCGCTGCCGGCATCGGACACGACCGCGATGAGATCCGCCGCACCGGCTGCGGCGGCGCGCTTGGCATTCTGGCGATCGAGGACGTTCATGGGCGGCATCGCGATGGGCATCGGGAGCGGGTCAGTGGCCGGGCGAGCCGGTCGTCGTCAGCGTCTTGTCCGGAGCCGGCTGCTTCACGCGATCCTCGACGTAGCGGCGCACCGCGTCGGCGGCGACTTGCGCATCGGCGCCGCCGTACGGCACGGGCGCGACCAGGTCTTCCGGCCGCGCGAGCATCGTCGCGAGATTCGTGTAGGTCGCGCAGCCGAACGGCACGCCGGGCCGCCCGAACCCCGCATCGACGAGATGCGACGGCTGCATCAGCTTCGCGCAGTCGGGCGGCACCGCGTGCACGCCGTCGAAGCCGATCGCGCGTGCATCGGGCAGGTTGAGCGGCGGCGGCGCCGAGAAGCAGCCCGCAAGCACCAGTGGCGGCAAGGCGGCGACGATGGTTCGAACTCGCATGCGCGCTCCTCCGGTCAGTACACGAAGCCCGCGGCGCCGACGAGGCGCGGCGTATCGCCCGTCAGCAGGTCGAGCCCGAGATTGCGCTGGATCGCGAACTCGAGATCGCTGCTCGGCCGCGCGACGGTGTCGAGCGCCTGCTCGAGCTGGCCGGGGCCGGTCGGCTGCACGATGTACGGCGTCACGATCACGACGACCTCGGTCTTGTTGTCCTGGAAGTTCTTCGACGAAAACAGCCGGCCGATGATCGGCAGCCGGCCGAGCCCCGGCACCTGCGCCACGGTATCCGCCGTCTGGCTCTGCAGCAACCCGCCGATCGCGAAGCTCTGCCCGCTCGACAGCTCGACCGTCGTCTCGACGCGCCGCACCGAGAGTCCCGGCACCCTGACGCTGCCGGTCGTCACGCTGTTGTTCGAATCGACCTCGCTCACCTCCGGGCGCACCTTCAGGCTGATCCGGTTGTCGGCGAGCACGGTCGGCGTGAAGTCGAGCGACACGCCGAACGGCTTGAACTCGACCGTGATCGCGCCGGTGTTGCCGGCCTGCGCGACCGGAATCGGAATTTCGCCGCCCGCGAGAAAGCTCGCGGTCTGCCCGGACATCGCGGTGAGGTTCGGCTCCGCGAGCATCGTGATCAGGCCTTCCTGATCGAGCGCGTCGAGCACGACGTCGATCGACCAGCGCCCCGCGCGGAAGCCGCCGAGCACCGAATACGCACCGGTCGGCGACAGGTTGAACACCTTGGTCGTCGGATCGAACAGCGTGCGGCCGCTGAGCAATCCGCCGAAGAAGTTGCCGGCCGAGCCGAGCGAGCTCCAGTTGATGCCGAGCTGCTGCGTGACGTTGCGGCTCACCTCGGTCACGCGCACGCGCAGGTTCACCTGGATCGGGCGCGACAGCGTGAGCCGGTTGACGATCTTTTCCTTGTCGTTGACGTAAGGCGCGAGCGACTGCATCACGGCGTCCGCGTCGGCCGCGCTCGGCACCTTGCCCGACACCATCAGCGAGCCCGGCGCGCCGGACACCGACAGCTTCAATTGCGGAAAGCGGCTGTCGAGCACCGCCTGCAGCGACGCGGTGTCGACCTGCACGATCACCGTGCGGCGCAGGATCGGCCGATGGTTCGCGCCGAGCGCGATCAGCGTGGTGGTGCCGGCCTTCTTGCCGAACACGAACACGGTGCGCGGCGACGGCACCTGGATGTCCGCGATGCTCGGGTCCGCGACGAACATCGCGGTCGCGGGTTCGGCCAGCGACAGCATCTCGCCCTTGCCGGTCGCGATCGACAACGCCGCGCCGGCGTCCGTCGCGCTCGCGCGCTGCGCGAGTGCGACGCCCGGCGCGACGATGCAGGCCAGGCACCAGAAAGCCATCCAACGAACCATGCGCACCATGCGTGTTCCCGTCAAATGCCGGCCGCCGGGCGGCCGGCCCGAATCGTCACTGCTCACTGCGGCGCCGCGATCCGTGGCACCTGCGCCGTCGCATCCGCGGCGACATTGCCGCCCGGGGGTGCCGCGGGCGCCGCCGGCGCAACCAGCGTGCCCATCCAACCGGACGGCAGCGGCGGCAAGCCCGGCGTGCCGGTGCCGGTGCCGCGCGACCCGTCGTCGACCGACGAGCCGCGATAGATCACGACCGTATTGCCCTGCGGCGCCGGCCGCGTGTCGGCGTCCGTTCTCGCGGGCTGCGCCGGCTGCGCACGGCGCGCCGCGCGCGACACGTCGCCGGCCCACACCGGCGGCGTATCGGGCTCCGCTTCGTCGCCGCCCGCCGCCTGCCGGCGATCGCTCGTCGCGAAGCTGCGCAGCGACAGCGACAGCGAGCCGAGGCGCGTCGCGACCAGCACGACCTGCGCGGTGCGCGGCGCGACCTCGAGCGTGACCGTGCGCGCGCGGGCCGGCACGTCCGGCGCACTCGCAGGCGTCTTCGCACGCTGGAATTCCGAGCCGACCGCGAGCACGCGCGCGCGCCGCACGACCGTCTCCGCTTCGAACGTGCCGGGCGACGTCGCGGAACCGCCGATCTCCTGCGTGAGCACCACGTCGACGAAGTCGCCCGGCTGGATCAGCCCCGCGTTGCCCGACACGTCGTCGACCGGCACCGAGATCGCGCGCATGCCGGGCTGCAGCGCGGCCGCGAGAAAATCCGGCGCGGCGCCCGGAATCACGTTGTCCGCACGGATCGGCGCGCCGGCGTCGACGCGATTGCGCAGCAGCGCGCCTTTCAGGTCCGCGCCCGGTTGCGACTCGACGAACGCACCGGCCGGCACCTGCGTGCGCGGCATGCGCTTCCACGCGAGATCGTTGTCGCGCAGCAGCAGCCCTTCGGGCAGGTCCGCCGCCGCGACGCGCACGCGCACCTCGGCCGCTTCGCCGGGCACCGGCGGCGTCGACGCGGCGACATACAGTTGGCGCAGGATGAACGCGCCGATCGCGGCAGCGATGATCAGCACGGTCATTCTCAGGGGTTTGGGCATGGCGGCGTGCGTCCCCGGTCTAGGCAAGCGAAACCGCGTGAGGGAACGGCGCCCAGACGGCCAGCGCCCCGCCGAGCGCGAGCGCGATCCCGTACGGCACGCCGCGCGTCGCGATCGTACGCGCCGGCGCGGCGCGACGCTGCCATGCGACGGCCGCGAGCGCGGCGACGCCGCACGCGGCGCCGCTCGCACCGACGATCGTCAACACCGGGAACGCGAGCGCCGGGCCGGCCCACAGGAATACCGCCGCCGCGAGCTTCACGTCGCCGCCGGCGATCCAGCCCGCGTGACGCAGGCCGGCGAACAGCAGCAGCATCGCCACGGCGGTCGCCACGTGACCGGCGAGGTGCGCGAGCCCTTCGCGCGCGAGTGCCGCCGCAACGAAATACAGCATCGCGAACGCCAGCACCGCGCGATTGGAGAGGTGCCGCGCGCGCGCATCCTGCGTCGCGAGCGACACCAGCACGAGCGTCGCCGCCGACTGTACGAGAAAGAGCATCGGAGAGCCGTCCGTCGGCGCGCCCCGGCTGGATACGTCGTACCGCTGCGGATCCGTGTGTTCGTCGGCGGCGCGCGGGTTCAGGAGATCAGATCAGCGCAGTGACCTTGTTGATCAGCGCGGTGAACACGGCCGGCAAGCCGCCGGATGTACTGCTGAGGATCACCCCGACCGCCGCCAGTGCGACCACGACGATGCCGGCCAGAACCGCGTACTCGAGCGAGCTGACGCCGCGTTCATCGCGCAGCAAGGTCTTGACGTATTGCAGCATGACAACCTCCGTGTGACGGGGTCGGTGATCGACCGTTGAGTGAAAAGAAGCGGCGCTGCTTCGGTGGCACGCACGGCATTTTCGCCCATTCACGACTCATGCGGCAGCCCTGTCGTCGGGCCATGCGCATCCCCCGGAATCCATTCGATCGCTGCAACGCGCGGTGGTCGGCAATGGAATCCGCCGCGACATGCGCGCTGGTTGTATAGCTGCATTGGCACAATGCAATTCACACCGATTCGTCTAGGGTATAGACAATTTTTTTGGCGATTTCAAACTATTTAGCGTCAGAGTGTATTTATGGGCGGTGCACTTCAGCGATGAAATTCGCGCATGCCATTTGCCGCTTTTCGGCATGATGCAACAAGCCCGGCGCGGCGTGCAGTAAGAATGTTAATACCGGGATGCATCGTTGCCGACGCCGTTGTAATTCGATGATTTTTATTCAGTTTTCCGATATGCCGCGTGATTTTCCTGTTCGAACCTGAAACGGACTCGCGCGTGCGTTTCCCGGCATCTTTTTCGTGCGCGCCGACATGATCCGGAAAATTTTGCGCACCCGATCGCATCGCCCGATCCGGATTAGCGCCGCTGTCACCGACGCTCGATCCGCACGCCGCGCTCGCCCGTCTCGCCATTTCCAATCGGCGACACGCGTGATTTGCCAACCCGAAACGCGGCGATAAGCATAGTTCAAATCGTTGCTTGTCCCGCGCCCGAGGCGTCCTCCAGAATGGTTCGACACCCTCCGGCCCGATTTCGACTCCTCACCATCCGACGCACCATGATCGACCGATTCCCGTCTCCACTGCGCCTGCTGCGATCGCTGCTGATCGCGTCCCTCGTTGCGTTGCCCGCTGCCGCCGCGCACGCCGACAAGCCCGCCACGATCCGCATCGGCGTCGCCCAGCAGGGCACCGGCGATCCGCCGACCTTCGGCGGGTCGAGCGCGGCCACCGCGCAGTTGCAGCAACTCGTCGAAAAGGAATTCGCGGCCGACGGCATCAAGGTGCAGTGGCTGTTCTTCAAGGGCGCGGGCCCGGCCGTCAACGAGGCGATCGCCAACAAGGCGCTCGACTTCGCCTACCAGGGCGACCTGCCGGCCGTGCTCGCGCGCTCGAACGGCATCAGGACGCGCCTGCTGCTCGCCGCGAGCGTGCGCTCGGGCGTCAAGATCGCGGTGCCGCCCGACTCCGGTATCCGCTCGATCACCGACCTGAAGGACCGCCGCGTGTCGATCTTCCGCGGCACGAACCTGCAGCTCGTCGCCGACAACGCGCTCGCGAAGAACGGCCTCGGCGAACGCGACCTGCGCGTGATCAACCTCGACTCCGCGAGTTCGCTCGCCGCGCTCGCGTCGAAGGGCATCGACGCGTCGGTGGGCGACTATCAGTTGTACAAACTGCGCGACGCGGGCCTCGCGAAAATCATCTACGAATCGCAGAACGACGGCCCGCAATACACGCGGCAGACCCACCTGCTCGTGCTTGACGACTTCGAGCACGCGCATCCGGACATCGTGCAACGCGTCGTCAACGCGCTGGTCAAGGGTGCGCAATGGTCGTCCGACGAAGCGAACCGCGATGCGCTGTTCAGGCTGTGGGAAAAAAGCGGCGTGCCGTATGCGTCGTGGCAGGCCGACTACGCGAACCAGCGCCTGAAGGACCGCCTGTCGCCGCTGATCGATCCGTTCCTCGTCGCGCGCTACAAGGCCGTCGCCCAGGACGCGCTGAAGCTGAAACTGATCCGCCAGCCGGTCGACGTCGACGGCTGGTTCGAGCCGAAGTACCTCGACAACGCGTTGCGCGCGCAGCACCTCGAGCACTACTGGCCGCGCTACGACGCGGCCGGCAAGCCCCTCTCCTGACCCGGACCCGCCCCGATGAGCGACACCGCGATCCCGATTCCGTCGTCCGACCCGCACGCGCGCGCCGCGCCGTCCCGCGCGGCGACCGCGAAGCGCGTGGCGTGGCTGCTCGCGCCGTGGGCGCTGCCCGCGCTGCTGTTCGTGTTGTGGACCGTCGGCAGCGCGCGCGGCTGGATCGCACCGCAGATCCTGCCGCCGCCCGCACACGTCGCCGACTCGCTCGCCGAGCTCGCGGCCAGCGGCGATCTCGCGCGCCACACGCTGATCAGCCTGCAGCGCGTGCTGGTCGGCTTCGCGGCCGGCACGCTGCTCGGTTTCGCGACCGGCGCGGCGCTCGGCCTGTCGCGCACGCTCGAAGCCTACGTGCTGCCCGGCTTCAATGCGCTCGTGCAGATTCCCGTGCTCGGCTGGCTGCCGTTCCTGCTGCTGCTCGTCGGCGTCGGCGAGCCGCTGAAGTACCTGCTGATCGCGCATGCGGCGCTCGTCCCCGTGACGATGAGCACGCTGCAGGGGTTCCGCCAGGCGCCGCCCGCGCTCGATGAAGCCGCGCGCGTGTTCGGCTATACGCGCCGCCAGCGCATCGTCCACGTCGTGCTGCCGGCCGCGATTCCGACGCTCGCGACCGGCGTGCGGCTCGCATTCACGAAATCGTGGCTCGCGCTCGTCGTCGTCGAACTCGTCGCGTCGTCGGAAGGGCTCGGCTACCTGATCGTGTACGGGCGCCAGCTGTTCCAGCTCGATCTCGTGATGGCGGCGGTGATCGTGGTCGGCGCGGTCGGCCTCGCGATCAACCGGCTGCTCGACGCGCTCGAAGCACGGCTGCGCCGCGGCGTGCCGTCCGCATTCCGCGGTTGAACCCGATTCAAGGATTCTCCTCCCATGCCGCTTGACGCCACGTCCGCATCGGACGCCCCACCGCCCGCCGTCAGGATCGCCCGTCGCTTTCCCGTGCCCGATTGGCGCGGTTTCGTCCTGCCGCTCGCCACGCTCGCGCTCTGGTGGGCCGTGTCGTCCGCGCACCTCGTCAAAAGCGGGCTGCTGGTCGGCCCGGCCGACGTGCTGCACACAGCGTGGACCCAGACGACCAGCGGCGCGCTGGCACGTGCATTGTCGGCATCGCTCGCGCGCGAAGCGTGCGGCTTCGCGATCGGCGCGACCGGCGGCCTGCTGCTCGGCACCGTGCTCGGACTGTCGCGCGTCGCCGCGCGCATGGTCGGCCCGAGCTTCGACACGTTCAAGCAGATCTCGCTGTTTGCGTGGATTCCGCTGATCTCCGTCTGGTTCGGCCTCGGCGACGTCGCCAAGGTCGTGTTCCTGTCGCTCGCCGCGCTGCTGCCGGTCGCCGCGCATACGTGCGACGGCATTCATGCGGTACCGCGCACCTACGTCGACGTGGCCCGCGCGCTGCGTTATTCGCGGCTTCAGCTCGTGCGCCACGTGATCCTGCCCGCCGCGCTGCCGTCGATCTTCACCGGGCTGTATCTCGGCCTCATCTACTCGTGGCTCGCGACGCTCGGCGCCGAGTACCTGCTCGTCGCGGGCGCCGGGATCGGCAACACGCTGATCGACGGCAGCGAGCAGTTCCGGATGGATCTCGTGCTGTTCGGGATCATCGTCGTCGGCGTGACCGGCTGGGCGCTGAACGCGGTTGCGCGTGCGATCGAGCGCAAGGTGCTGGCACGGCGCGGCGAGCTGCGCCGCTGATCGCCCTCTTCCTTCCCGTTGCTTCCCTTTCCGCCATGACGACTCTCGCTTCCGATTCGCTCGATATCCTCCACGTGAGCAAACGCTATGCGCAACGCGGCGCATCGCTCGCCGTGCTCGACGACGTGTCGCTGCACGTGCGTGCCGGCGAGTTCGTCACGATCGTCGGCGCGAGCGGCTGCGGCAAGTCGACTTTGCTGCGCCTGATCGCCGGGCTCGATACCGACTACGCGGGCGAAATCCGCGCCGGCGAAGAAACGGTGCGCGACACTTCGCTGCAGCGCGGGATCGT
Organism: Burkholderia sp. Bp8984; assembly: GCF_003853755.1. Taxonomy (NCBI): domain Bacteria; kingdom Pseudomonadati; phylum Pseudomonadota; class Betaproteobacteria; order Burkholderiales; family Burkholderiaceae; genus Burkholderia; species Burkholderia sp. Bp8984. The sequence continues at coordinate 189,265 of NZ_QTQN01000006.1, read as the reverse complement.
GTTCCAGGATCACCGGCTGTTCCCGTGGCTGACGGTTGCGCAGAACATCGAGGCCGCACTGCGCAATGCGCCGCTCGACGCACCGGCCAAACGGCGCGCGGTAGCCGAGCACATCGCGCTCGTCGGGCTGAACGGCTTCGAGCATGCGTACCCGAACCAGCTGTCGGGCGGCATGGCGCAACGCGTCGCGATCGCGCGCGGCCTCGTGAATCGCCCGCGCGTGCTGCTGCTCGACGAACCGTTCGGCGCACTCGATGCACAGACGCGCGCGCGGATGCAGAACGAACTGCTGCGCATCTGGGAACAGGAACGCATCACGATGGTGCTGGTCACGCACGACGTCGACGAAGCCGTGTATCTCGGCGATCGCGTCGTCACGATGGCGCCGCGTCCGGGGCGCATCGAGCGCATCCTCGACGTCGCGTTGCCGCGGCCGCGCCGGCGCGACTCGCCGGAATTCGCGCGGCTGCGCGACGCGGTGCTCGCCGATTTCGACGATCTCGAACCGCCCGGCAACGGCGGCAGCGTCAGCCGGGCAAACCGTGACGAGGCGCCCGATGCGCACCGGATCGGCGCATGGCGGCTCGCGTGGTGATGCGCTCACGCGGCGGGCCCGATGCCGTGCCCGAAACGCTCAGCATGCCGACACATATCGATCATCACGGCGCGCACTAAGGTTGTGACGATTCATCGGTTCCGGTTCCGCGCGGTCCCTGCTTGAATGGAGACTCGATCGACCCGACCCAGGAGACTCCCGATGTCCGAAGTCCAGCACGCCGCTCACCCGTCATCGCATGCTTCGCACGCCGCCGCGCCGCGCACGGCCGCCGTCCCGCTTCAGCTTCGCCAGGTCGCCGGCCGGATCGGCGCCGAAATCGCCGGTGTCCGGCTGTCGGGCACGCTCGACGACGCGACGTTCGACGCGATCCAGGCCGCGCTGCTGCGCCACAAGGTGCTGTTCTTCCGCAACCAGGGCCATCTCGACGACACCGCGCAGGAAGCCTTCGCGCGCCGCTTCGGCGAGACGGTCGCCCACCCGACCGTGCCCTCCGTCGACGGCAGCGCGCACCTGCTCGAACTCGATTCCGCGCACGGCGCGCGCGCCAATTCGTGGCACACCGACGTGACGTTCGTCGACGCGTACCCGAAGGTGTCGATCCTGCGCGCGGTCGTGATTCCGCCATTCGGCGGCGACACCGTGTGGGCCAACACGGCGGCCGCATACACGCATCTTCCCGAGTCGCTGCGCGCGCTCGCCGACACGCTGTGGGCAGTGCACACGAACGCGTACGACTACGCGTCGACGCACGTGCATGCCGACGACACGCAACTGAAGCGCTACCGCGAAGTATTCACGTCGACCGTCTACGAAACCGAACATCCGGTCGTGCGCGTGCATCCGGAGACCGGCGAGCGCACGCTCGTGCTCGGACACTTCGTGCAGAAGATCAAGGGGCTGTCGTCGCAGGATTCCGCCCATCTGCTGCAGGTGCTGCACGAACACGTGACACGCCTCGAGAACACCGTGCGCTGGAACTGGCAGCAAGGCGACGTCGCGATCTGGGACAACCGCGCGACGCAGCACTACGCGATCAACGACTACGGCGATGCACGCCGCGTCGTGCGTCGCGCGACCGTTCACGGCGACGTGCCGGTCGGCATCGACGGCCGCCGCAGCGTCGTGCTGAAGGGGCCCGGCGCGACGCTGCAATGACGTTCCCCGCACGGTGGCGGCTTCGGTCGCCACCGTGCCGGCGCCACCCTGCATTCCCGCCTTCCCGACCGGAGGATCCGACCATGACCTTCCCGCCACCGGGCCGACGCTTGCATGCGCAACGATGTCGCCGTCCGTCCGCCCCGTTCACTTCCGCCAGGAGCGTCGCATGAGCGCCCTACCCGTACCCGCCGCCGAGCCGGTCGACGTGATCCCGCTGTCCGCCCACATCGGCGCGGAGATCCGCGGCATCGACCTCACCCAGCCGCTGACCACGCCGCAGATCGCCGCGATTCGCGCCGCACTGCTGAAATGGCGCGTGATCTTCTTCCGCGAGCAGTTCCTCACGCACGAGCAGCATGTCGCGTTCTCCGCGCAGTTCGGCGAGCCGACCGTCGGCCATCCGGTGTTCGGCCACGTCGACGGTCATCCGGCCGTCTATTCGATCGCGAAGCATCGCAAGGCGACGCGCTTCGAAGGCGAGCCGGTACGCCGGCCGTGGACGGGCTGGCACACCGACGTGACGGCCGCCGTCAATCCGCCGTGGGCGTCGATCCTGCGCGGCGTGACGATTCCGCCGTACGGCGGTGACACGCACTGGACCAACCTCGTGCGCGCCTATGAAACGCTGTCCGCACCGCTGCGCGGCTTCGTCGACGGCTTGCGCGGCATCCATCGCTTCACGCCGCCGCCCGGTGCGCGCGCGACCGGCGCATTCGACGAAGCCGTCGAGCGCCGCCCGCTCGTGACCGAGCATCCGCTGGTGCGCGTGCATCCGGAGACCGGCGAACGCGCGCTGTACGTGAGCCCGAGTTTCCTGAAGTCGATCGTCGGGCTCACGCCGCGCGAGAGCCAGGCCCTGCTCGAACTGCTGTGGGAACACGTGACGCGGCCGGAATTCACGATCCGCTTCAAGTGGGAGCCGCGCAGCATCGCGTTCTGGGACAACCGCGCGACCGCGCATCTCGCGCCGGTCGACATCTTCGATCTCGACTTCGATCGCCAGCTCTACCGCACGACGCTCATCGGCGACGTGCCGGTCGGCCCCGACGGCCGGGCGTCCGTCGCGCTCGAGGGCTCGCCGGTCGAGGCAGCGGCCGCGGTCGCGCTGAACTGACCGCCGTGTCGACAGCCGGCGCATCCGCGCCGGCTTCCCCGCCTCAATCCAGCCACACGCCGTCGAACCGGTGCCCGCCGAGCGGCGAGAACGTCAGCCCGTGCACGCGCTTCGAGATCGGCAGCGACACGATCGACGTCGCGATCGGCGTGAACGGCACCTGATCCTTGAAGACGACCTGTGCCTGCTCGTAGAGCGACGTGCGTTTCGCGACGTCCGAGTTCGTGCGCGCCGCGCTGACGAGCCGCTCGAAATCCGCGTTGCACCACTTCGCGAGATTGCTGCCGTGCACCGCCTCGCAGCCGAGCAGCGTGCCGAGCCAGTTGTCGGGGTCGCCGTTGTCGCCCGACCAGCCGTACAGGATCGCGTCGTGCTGCCCGTCGCGTTTCGCGCGGCGATTGTATTCGCCCCACTCGTAGCTGACGATCTTCGCGCGCACGCCGATCTTCGCCCAGTCCTGCTGGATCAGTTGCGCCATCAGCTGCGCGTTCGGGTTGTACGGGCGCTGCACCGGCATCGCCCACAGCGTCAGGTCGAAGCCGTTCGGGAATCCCGCCTGCGCGAGCAGCGCCTTCGCGGCGGCAGGATCGCGCGGCGCATCCTTCAGGCGCGGGTTGTACGACCATTGCGCGGGCGGCATCGGGTTCGTCGCGATCGTCGCATCGCCGTTGAACACGGTCTTGATGATCGCCGTCTTGTCGATCGCGATGTCGAGCGCGCGCCGCACGTCGACGCGATCGAGCGGCGGATGCTGCGTGTTGTACGCGACGAAGCCGACGTTGAAGCCCGTCCCCGAAAACAGCGTCAGCTTCGGATCCCGCCGCACCGTTTCGAGATCGGCCGGCCGCGGGAACACCGACACCTGGCACTCGCCGGCCGTGAGCTTCTGCAGGCGCGCGGCCGGATCGGGCGTGATCGCGAACACGAGATGCGCGAGCTTCACGTCGTCCGGCTTCCAGTAGTCGGGATTCGCGTCGTAGCGGATCACGGCGTCCTTCTGGTACGCGCGCAGCTGGAACGGCCCCGTGCCGACCGGGAGCTGGTTGATGTCGGCTTCGCGATGGCGCGCCGTCAACTGCGACGCATATTCGGCCGACAGGATCGACGCGAACGCCATCGCGAGATTGCGCACGAACACGACGTCGGGCTGCTTCAGCACGAAGCGCACCGTATCGTCGTCGAGCTTTTCGATGCGCTCGATGTTGCGGTCGAACCCGAGATCGCTGAAGTACGGGAAACTGACCGGGTAGGCCTTGCGGAACGGATCGTCGGGATCGAGCATCCGGCGGAACGTGAACACGACGTCGTCCGCCTGGAACGGACGCGTCGGCGTGAACCACGCGGTCGTCTGGAACTTCACGCCGCGCCGCAGGTGGAACGTGTAGACGCGCTGGTCGGGCGACACGTCCCAGCTCGTTGCGAGCGACGGCACGAGATCGAGCGTGCCGCGCTTGAACTGCACGAGCCCGTTGTAGACCGTGTACGTGCTCGCGTCGAAATCGGTGCTGGTCGTGTGCTGGCCCGGATCGAAGCCGGCCGGGCTGCCTTCGGTGCAGTACACGAGCGTCTTGCCGGCCGGCGCCGCGAACGCGTGCGTGACCGTGCCGGCGAGCAGCAGCGATGCGGCCACGCCGCGCAGCACTGCAACGGCAACGGAGGTGTGCCGCGCACGATGCGCGGCCGATGAAACGAATGGAATCTTCATGGTGGCGGTCAGGGAAGGACTGTCATGCGAATGACGACCGCCGATCTTCGCGCGCCGCCCGCCGATCGCTTACCAATTAATTCCGCGTTGCTTATCGCCGCGGATGCATCCCGCTGCCACCGCATGGAAACGTCCGCGCGAGCACCGTGGACATGCGTGCGAATGCCGCTGCAGCGGCCCGCCCCGCGTCGCGCATCGACGCCGTTCGCGGTCCATCCTTCCGGCCCCCTGCAGGTTCTCCGGAATGGGCGCATCGTATCGGTTGGTCAACGCCGGCAGCGGTGCGCGGGGATACGCCCGGCGCACGCGTTCCGGCGCGGCGTGCCTGCCGGCGCGCCGCCCCTTCCTGGAGGACCCACGATGTCGCTCAACCCCGCTACGCCCTCTCGTCCCGTGAAGTCGCCGGGCCCCGATCATCCGATCACGATCGAACCGCACCCGTCGCGCGTCGTGGTCAAGGTGGCCGGCAAGATCGTCGCCGATACGCGCCGTGCGCTCGCGCTGCGCGAAGCCAGCTATCCGGCCGTGCTGTACGTTCCGCGCGAGGATGCCGACATGGCGCTGCTGCAACGCACCGACCATGCGACGTACTGCCCGTACAAGGGCGATTGCGCGTACTACTCGATTCCCGCCGGCGGCGCACGCTCGACCAACGCGGTGTGGACGTACGAGCATCCGAACCCGGCCGTCGAATCGATCCGCGCGCACCTCGCGTTCTATCCGGATCGCGTCGACGCGATCGAGGAAAGCCCGCTCGGCACCGATTGAGCGCGGCGCCGCGCCGGCGTTCACGTATTGTCCGCCCGCTGATTTGCATATGCGGATTCGTTGGTTGGCCGCCAGCCCGCGCGGCCGTATCGTCGTCCATCCGGCGCGGGCGCGGCCGGCCGCGCGCATCGACCGCATCCGGCTGCGTCCCGTGCCGGTCGCGCCGACAGCCCGCGCGACCCGTGAACCCGCCAGCAGGACGCCTCGATGAACGACCTACCGCACGCAGATCTTGAAACGACCCCGGCAAACCCGCGCCGCCGCCAGTGGCTGCACGGCGCGGCCGCCGGACTGGCCGGGCTCGCGCTCGGCCCGCTCGCGGGCATGCCTGCACTGGCTCAGGGCAGCGACAAGCGGCTGCGCATCGGTTTCCAGAAATACGGCAACTTCGTCATACTCAAGGCGCGCGGCACGCTCGAGAAGCGGCTCGCAAGCCAGGGCGTGGCGGTCCAGTGGCTCGAATTCCCGGCCGGTCCGCAATTGCTCGAGGGGCTGAACGCCGGCGCGATCGACGTCGGCACGGTCGGCGAAACGCCGCCGATCTTCGCGCAGGCCGCGGGCGTCGATTTCGTCTATATCGGCAACGAACCGCCCGCGCCGCACGGCGAGGCGATCGTCGTGCTGCCCGATTCGCCGATCCGCACCGTCGCGCAGCTGCGCGGCAAGAAGGTCGCGTTCAACAAGGGTTCGAACGTCCACTACCTGCTCGTGAAGGCGCTGGAGCATGCGGGCCTCACGTATGCCGACATCCAGCCGATCTACCTGACGCCCGCCGACGCGCGCGCCGCGTTCGTGCAGCGCAACGTCGACGCGTGGGTGATCTGGGATCCGTACCTGGCCGCGGCCGAACGGCAGCTCGGCGCACGCGTGATCGCGGACGGCGACGGGCTCGTGCGCAACACGCAGTACTACCTCGCCGCCCGCAAGTATGCGGCCGCGCAGCCGCAGGTGCTGCGCACGCTGCTCGAGGAAGTCGACGCGGTCGATCGCTGGGGGCGCGACCATGTTCCGGAAGTCGCCGCGCAACTGTCGCCGCTCGTCGGCCTCGATGCGCCGACGCTCGAAGTCGCGCTCAAGCGTGCCGGCTACGGCGTGCAGCCCGTCACCGATGCGACGCTGGCGTACCAGCAGGGCATCGCCGACGCGTTCAGCACGCTGAAGCTGATTCCCGGCAAGGTGACCGTCGCCAACGCGCGCTGACGCACCGCTGCCGCGACGCGTTACGGCGAACGCGTCGCGCCGATCCGCCGCCATTCGTCGTAATCGGTGACGAGACCCGCGTCGTCGACCGCGATATCGGCCGCATACGCGCCGCTCTCGTAGCGGTACACGTGCTCCGCCGTGCGCGCATAGCGCTGCTCGCCGCGCACGATCTCGAACGACGGAAAACGCAGCCACGCGGTACGAATGACGGCCGATGCGCCGACCGCCAGCCCGAGACGCCGGATCGGCAGCGTATTGGTCGACGGACTGAAGCCGAGATCGATGTCGGTCGCGCCCGCGAGGGCCGGCGCTGCGTCACCGTCGATCGTCCAGTGCCCCGCGTCGCATTCGATCGCGAGTTGCCGGGGCGGCGCTGCGCCGAGCCAGTATGTCACGCGCACCGAGCGCGTCAGCCAGTCGGCGCCGCATACGATCGCATAGTCGACGCGAAACGGCGTGCCGTCGAGCGCGCCCGCCACTGCTCCCGACAGGTCGATGCCCGCACGCGTCTCGGCGAGCCGGCACCATTCGGCCGCCTGCCAGGTCTGCGCGATCTGCCATGCGACGCAGCGCGTGCGCGCCGCTTCGTCCCGTTGTGTCATGTCGGCTCCCGTCGATCGCATGAGCCGGATTTTCGCTCACGGCGTCGATGATCTCACGGCCTTTGTCTGGCGCGTGCCTTCGTACCGATACCGAGTATCGGCTCGTCGCGCACCTTCGGTACCGGTCCTGCTTTGGTACCATCACCGCTCGGTATCACCCGAACCGGACAAGGGGCGTGATTTCATGGATTTGCTGGCGACGATGCGCATCTACGTCAGGGTCGTCGAGCGCGGCACGATGTCGGGCGCGGCACGGGATCTGGACATGGGCCAACCGGCCGTCAGCGAGCGCATCGACAAGCTCGAAAAACGTCTCGGCACACGTCTGCTGATGCGCAGTGCGCGTACGCTCACATGCACCGACGAAGGCCGCATTTTCTACGAACGCAGCAAGGCGCTGCTCGAAGCGGCCGAAGCGTCGATCGCAGCGGTTTCGAAAACGGAAAACACGCTCGGCGGCACGATCCGGCTCGCCGCGCCGCAATGCTTCGGCGAGGTCGTGATTCCGCAGGCGCTGATGCATATCCGCACCGCGTATCCGCAACTGCACATCGACCTGGTGCTGAACGACAACATCGTCGATCCGGTCACGGAAGGCGTCGACATCTCGATCCGCCTCGGCCAGCTCGGCGACGGCGGATTCGTCGCGCATCCGCTCGGCCAGGTCGACCGCGTGCTCGTGGCCGCGCCCGCCTATCTCGACCGCCACGGCCCGATCGACACGAAGGCCGATCTGGCGAACCACCCGTTCATCCGCGTCAAGGGCATCTTCGCGAACGAGCAGTTGCCGCTGCGGAGTGAAGACAAGACGCTCGAATACGCGCGGATCCAGACGGTGATGACGACGAGCCACTGGCGCCCGATGTTCGACACGATCCTGGCCGGCGGCGGCATCGGCGTCGTGCAGGCGCCGGCCTGCGCCCATGCGCTCGCGCACGGCAGGCTCGTCGAGATTCTGCCGCAATACACGATCCCCGCATCCGCGCTCAACGCGCTGGTCCAGGCGCAACGGCCGCTGCCGCCGCGCGTGCGGGTCGTCGTCGATCTGCTGAAGAAGGAGATTCCGGCGCTTTTGGACGGAAGCAAACCCTGAGCGCGCATACCCGCCCGAGCGGTACCGTCTGCTTTCCGGACAACTGAAGCCTCGCCTCGAAACCGTCCGTCGATTCGATCCGATTCGATCCGATTCGATTCCATGCGGCCACGCGTTTGCCGGCGCCGTCGCGTCGTTGCCCGTGCAGCCGCCACGCAGTCACGCAGTCACGCGCGCCGCATCACCACGCCTGCCGATAGATCGCCAGCGCGTCGGCTTCCGTCACCTCGCGCGGATTGTTCACGAGCAGGCGCGTCTGCAGCATCGCGTCCGACGCCATCCTCGGCAGGTCGCCCTCGCCGATGCCGACCTCGCGCAGCGTGCGCGGAATGCCCGTCGCGACGATCAGGCGATCGATCTCGTCGATCAGCGCCTGCGTCCTCGCGTCGTCGCTCCCCGCGGCCGACGGCGCGACGATCGCCGCGAGTTCCGCATACAGCGGCGCGGCAGCCTGCGCATTGAAGCGCAGCACGTGCGGCAGCACGAGCGCGTTCGACAGCCCGTGCGGCACGTGGAACATGCCGCCGACCGGATAGGCCAACGCATGCACGGCCGCGACCGGCGCGTTCGCGAATGCCTGGCCGGCGAACATCGCGCCGACCAGCATCGCTTCGCGCGCGCGGCGATCGTTGCCGTCGTCGCAGGCCTTCAGCAGGTTGCGCGACAGCAGCGTCAATGCGTGCACGGCCAGCATGTCGGACACCGGATTCTTCAGCCGCGACGACGTATAGGCCTCGATCGCGTGCACCATCGCGTCGATGCCCGTCGCGGCGGTTGCCGCGCGCGGCAGCCCGAGCGTCAGCTCGGCGTCGAGGATCGCGACGTCCGCGAACAGCTGCGGCGACACGACGCCCATCTTGCGCGCCTCGCCGACCGTGACGATCGACACGGCCGTCACTTCGGAGCCGGTGCCGGCCGTGGTCGGCATCTGCACGAGCGGCAGCCGGGACGTGGCAACCTTGTCGACGCCGTACATGTCGGCCAGCGCCTGCCGCCCCGGCGCGAGCACCGCGATCAGCTTCGCGACGTCCATCGACGAACCGCCGCCGAGGCCGAGCACGATCTCGGCATCGGCCGCCACCGCCCGCGCGGTCGCCTCGAGCACGACGTGCTCGGGCGGATCGGCGATCACGTCGTCGATCACGGTCACCTGCCAGCCGTGCGCGGCGAGGCTCTCCAGCGCGGGCGCGAGCACGCCGCTGCGATGCAGGAACGCGTCGGTGACGACGCACAGCCGCGCGAGCGCCGGAAAGCGTTCGCGCAACAGCGCGCCGAGCCGGCGCGCGGCGCCGAATTCGACGATCTGCGTCGGCACGGTACGGAATTGAAACGGGTTCATCGGGTGCCTCCCGGTGGCGTCGCCGTGCCGGTGTCCGGCTGCACCATGTACTGCGTCACGTCGCGGCGATCGAGCAACGGAATGATCGCGCCGACACCGAGCCGCTGGAAATGCGGCGTTTCCCGATGCACGTCGAGGCCGTCGGCATCGCGGTAACGCTCGAGGATCACGATATGGTCGGGATCGACCGGCGACCGGAAGTACGCATAGTCGAGGTTCTTCGGCTCGGCCCGCGTGGCCGGCGCGAGTTCCGCGAGCAATTCGATCACGCGGTCGCCGTTGCCGGGTTTCGCGAAGAAATGGGCGATGACCTGCAGGTAAGGTTCGTTCATGCTGCGCTCCGTATTCGCCAGCGGCCCGTCATGACGGGCCGTCATTCGACCATGCGCGGTCGCTCGTCGAGGGCGGCAGTCGGCGGCCCGACACGGTGCCGACGCCTCGTCGTCGCATTGTATTGAATCGGTGCCGCTTGCGCCGCGCACGCGTCATGCATGCGACGGCACGCTTCGCGCGAAGGGTTCACGGCAGGGCCGTCGAATGCCCGCGCGTCACACCAGCCGGCCGCCCCCGTCGACATGCAGGATTTCGGCATTCATGAAGCCGTTGCCCAGCAGGAACGCGATCGCTCCGCCGACTTCGTCGGCGCGACCGACGCGTCCGCCAGCTGTCCGCCGGTGAGCACGATCGAGCCGGTCGCGGGCATCAGCGGCAACGCGGCGCGGATCGCATGGACCGGCCCGGCGATACGCTCCTGCAGCGCGGCGAGCAGAATTCCGAATTCCGGCTATTGCATCGCCCCCCGGGCGGCGCCGGTGGGCCCTTCGGCTAAAATGCCGCACTTTCCACCTTGTCCGGCCCGCTCGCCATGCAACCCGCTTCCCCCGCCCGATCCGCCGCCCACGGCGCCGACGATGCAGACCTGTCGCACGACCTCGTCTACGGTCCCGACGACCGGCCCGCGCCGATGGTCGCCTTCGTCGCCGCGCTGCAGCACCTGCTGGCGATCATCGTGCCGATCGTCACGCCCGGCCTGCTGATCTGCCAGGCGCTCGGCGTATCGAGTCGGGATACGACCCTTATCGTGTCGATGTCGCTGGTGATTTCCGGCATCGCGACCTTCGTGCAGTGCAAGCGCTTCGGCCCGCTCGGCGCCGGCCTCCTGATCGTGCAGGGCACCAGCTTCAACTTCGTCGGCCCGCTGATCGCCGGCGGCAGCGTGATGGTCAAGCAAGGCACGCCGGTCGAGACCGTGATGGCCGCGATCTTCGGCGTCGTGATCGCCGGTTCGTTCGTCGAGATGGGCGTGTCGCGCATCCTGCCGTTCGTGAAGCGCCTGATCACGCCGCTCGTCACCGGCATCGTCGTGCTGCTGATCGGCCTCACGCTGATCAAGGTCGGCCTCATCAGCATGGGCGGCGGCTACGGCGCGATGGCCAACGGCACGTTCGCGAGCGCCCAGAACCTGACGCTGTCGTGCCTCGTGCTCGGCACCATCATCCTGCTGAATCGCGTGCCGATCGTGTGGGTGCGCAGCACCGCACTCGTGATCGCGCTCGTGATCGGCTACGCCGCGGCTGCCGTGCTCGGCCGCCTCGATTTCACCGGCGTGCACCAGGCCGCGCTGTTCCAGGTCCCGACGCCGCTGCATTTCGGCATCGGCTTCTCATGGTCGCTGTTCGTGCCGATGCTGATCATCTACCTCGTCACGTCGCTCGAAGCGATCGGCGACGTCACCGCCACCAGCAAGATCTCGAAGGAGCCGGTCGAAGGGCCGGTGTGGATGCGGCGGATCAAGGGCGGCGTGCTCGTGAACGGCGCGAACTCGCTGCTGGCCGGCGTCTTCAACACGTTCCCGAGCTCCGTGTTCGCGCAGAACAACGGCGTGATCCAGATCACCGGCGTCGCGAGCCGCTACGTCGGCATCTGGATCGCGGGCATGCTCGTGGTGCTCGGCCTGTTCCCGGTCGTCGCGGGCGCGCTGCAGGCCGTGCCGGAGCCCGTGCTCGGCGGTGCGGCAATGGTGATGTTCGGCGCGGTGGCCGCATCGGGCATCAACATCCTGTCCGGCGTCCAGCTCGATCGCCGCGCGCTGCTGATCATCGCGGTGTCGCTCGCACTCGGCCTCGGCGTGTCGCAAGTGCCGGACATTCTGAACAGCCTGCCGCATGCACTGAAGAACGTACTGGAGTCGGGTGTCGCGACGGGCGGCATCTGCGCGCTCGTGATGAACTGGTTCTTGCCGGAACAGAAGTAACGCTACGGACTCCATGACGACGCGGTCCGGCCGACGGGCCGCGTCGCGCTCGACGAGCCCGGCTTGGCCGGGCGCCCGACTCTCGCTAGAATCGGTTCATGCCTCAAGCCCCCATCTCCACGAATGCGCCGGAAGCCAGTGCGGTCCCCGTCAAGGAACGCGCGACCGTCGTCTGCTACCGCGAACGGCAGGTCCTGCTCGTCGCGCGCGCATCGTCGCGCTGGGCACTGCCCGGCGGCACGATCAAGCGCGGCGAAACGCCGCTCGAAGCCGCGCATCGGGAGCTGCAGGAAGAGACCGGCATCACCGGCCAGGACCTCGTCTATTCGATGCAGTTCACGGGGCTCGCGAAGGTGCATCACGTGTTCTTCGCCCAAGTCGGCCCGGAGCACACGGCCCAGGCGAGCAACGAGATCGAGAAGTGCAAGTGGTTTCGCATCGACAACGTCGACGAACTGCGCGCGAGCATCCCGACGAAACGCATCGTCGAGCTCGTCTACGAGCACGAAATCCTCGAGTAGGTAGACACCCCACCCCCGCCGGCTCGCGCGAGCCGATATGATGCGCCCACGGTCCATCACCGCGTTCCCTTCCGAGCGAGCTGCAGATGAACAGTGCGTACACCTACCGCGGGTACACGATCGATATCCGCTGCGAATTCCGGCTCGACGAATCGCGCGACGACGCGCCGCCCGCCCAGCTGCGGTTCGGGTTCGTCGCGGTCGTGCAGGTACGCTCGGCCGGCAGCGCGCCGCGCCTGCTCGGACCGATTCGCCTCGCCGACGACGGCGGCCACCTGTTCCGCAACACCCGCAATGCGTTGCGCGCAGGCCGCGCGGCCGGCGAAATCCTCGTCGACGATCTGCTGGTCGATACGGGTCAGGCAAAAGGACGCGCGCATTCCTGAGCCGTCGATCGGCCCGGCATCATCTTTGCGGCGTTTTGCGGAGCGCGCGTGCCGGCGCTCAGTGCAGGCGCTTTCGTCGTAGTTCGTGTGTGGAATAGACGGCGAGGAAGATACCGAGCATCGCAACGCCGGACGCCAGGAAGTCGTTTGCGGTTCCCGTGCTATTCAGCGATTTCGGGAAGATGCCGAGACTCAGCCCTGCGGCAGCCAGAAACACGCCTGCCGCCACACCCCACACCGGTCCGGTGGTCTTTTCGATTGTGTTTTTCATACAGCACCCGTCTACAGTCTTTGCCTGAATGGCGGCGGCGCATGGCGCTCGCATCTACCATTCGTGATTCGACTATAGCGGCGAAATAATCAGGGCGGATTTAGTGCTTTCACCGATCAAGTTTTTGCCGATCGCGAACATGCCGTGTCCCGGCGACTCATGCCCTGCTCGATCGATCCGGACAGGATTCCCTCGCTGTGAGCCTTATTGCCTGCCATTGCGTCGCGAATATCGATCGACGGGCAGCGGTTCTTACGCTCCGACGCAGAATTTACGGTTCGTTTCAAAGCTGCTCATACTGTGGGCGTTCCCCGCGGCTATGCTTCGTTGCACGCACAATAACCTCGAAGGGGGACAAAACAATGAACAACACATTCTGGAAGGCCGCACTATGCGTGGCAGCGGTGCCGTTCGCGCTCGCAGGATGCGGCGGCGGCGACGATGGCGGCAGCCCGCAAACCGGCACGCTGCACGTCGCGATGACCGATGCACCGTCATGCGGCTTCGATCACGTATTCGTGACCGTTTCTCAGGTTCGCGTCAATGCGAATGGGAATGCTTCCGATAACGATGCCGGCTGGTCGACCATCACGCTGGCGACACCGCAGAAGATCGACCTGCTGTCGCTGACCAACGGCGTGCTCGCCGATATCGGCCAGACCGCCTTGCCGGCCGGCCAGTATCAGCAGATCCGCCTCGTTCTCGCGCCGAACCAGGGCAATACCCTCGCGAACTCGGTCGTCCCGACGGGCGGCACGGAACAGGCGCTCGCGACGCCGAGCGCAACGCAAAGCGGTTACAAGATCATCCAGCCTTTCACGGTCCAACCGAACACGCTCGTCGACCTCGTGCTCGACTTCAACGCGTGCAAGTCGATCGTCCAGCGCGGCAACGGCACGTATGCGCTGAAGCCGGTCGTCACCGCGATCCCGACCGTCGTGAGCGGCGCGATCTCCGGCTATGTCGCCTCGGCCGAAGCCGGCGCGACCGTGTATGCGGAACAAGGCGGCAAGGTGGTCCGCGGCACGGTTGCCGACAACACCGGGAAATTCGTGCTGTCGCCGCTGATCCAGAGCTCGACGCAAGGCAACTACGACGTCGTGATCGTGCAGAACAACTTCGCGTCCGGCATCGTCCGCTCGGTCCCGGTCGTGGTGAACACGACCACGGCCGTGTCGGCGTCGACTGCCCCGATCACGCTGCCGGCATCGACGATGAGCACGGTCAGCGGCACGGTGACGGCAAGCGCCAATGCGTTCGTGCGCGCGTTGCAGACCGTCGATGCGAATGCGTACGAGATCACGTCGATCAACGCGAACCTGGATACGGGTACGTATGCGCTCAACGTGCCCACGGCCGCGCCGATCGTCGGCACGTACTCGGGCTCGCTGCCGGTCGCGCTGGCCGCGTCGCCGACCGCCGCGGCACAATACACGATCGAAGCGGACGCAGCGTCGGGCGCAACGCAATCGACGAACGTCAACGCGACGACCAGCCAGTCGAACGTCAATTTCAGCTTCTGACGCATCTGCAGCATCATCGAAAGGGCCTCACGGCCCTTTCCTCAATAAACGGGAGAACGAAGTGAAGAAAGGGGTTATCGCATTGCTCGCCGCGGCGAGCGTGGTCGGCGCGCTCAGCGGATGCGTCGCATACGTGCCGGGGCCGCCGGTCGTCGTGGCACCGCAGGGCGGGCCGGGGAACGGGTTCTGCCCGCCCGGACAGGCGAAGAAAGGCAATTGCTGATTGCACGAGGCCCGCGTAGCGCGGGCCTTTTTCATGGTCGGTCGCTGCATGACGGGCATCGCGGCGGAATGGCGGAAGGCAGCCGACTCCAACTGTCGGGCGAGAAGCCTCGCCAGGGTTTGACTTCCATCGTTGCGAGTCTCCTCGTACCCTTGCTTCGCGCCAGTTCAACTGCGACCCGCATCACTCGCTGCATGCCGAGAAGCGCTTGCCGCTTCGCACAGATGCGTGGCGGGCGGGCTGACCAATGCGACAACGTCATGGGCATTCCCTCAGCGGCAGACATGCCGCGCACGCGACTACCGTGATCCACGATTGGCCACATTGAACGATACCGTGGAGACCCGCGAGCTGATCAGCAATGTGGCCGCCGAGGACATATACACCGCGACGTGTCCAAAGCGAATCGCATTCGCCAAACCGCCGCTTCCATCCAGCGTCGGCGCACCGCTTGACGCGGCCGCCCGATGAGTCAACGAGATTAGCCCGCCGGTCACCGCAACACCGATCAATCCACCCATCGTTCGCAGCGCTCGAACTGAGGCAGTCGCGATGCCAACCTGTGCAGGTCCGGCCAGCTGATGGCCAATGATCGTCCAAGCCCGAAAACGTAAACCGAAGGCAATCCCAAGCAACGCGACGAGGTCCGTCGTCATTCCGGTCGACCCGCCGCGAAATCCGCGACGTCAAACCCACCGACAGCCTCCGGCGATAGCTGCCCGCCCGCATCGCGCAACCACGTTGGGCGAGCGGCGCGCCGGCAAGGCATCGACAAACGCGGCGAGAGCTACATTCCCGGCATGCGCACTAAATCGCGAACTCTCCAACGCGCTGCCGCCCGATTTGCGTCGACTATACGACAGATACGCGACGCACGATCTACGCTTGATCGATCGACTTGACGACACCACGGTGATCGAAAAATGAAGCCAGGTTTGGTCGTTCGACCTGCAATCATTAATCTTGCGTCGCGGCGACTGACGCTGGAACGGCAATAGATTCATTCCCCATGCCTATTATCTCCATCCATCCCCAGAAAATAGTGACATATCTCGCGAGGAATTATCTCAAATATAGCACACCGAAATAAATTGTTTACTTTCTCTATCCCATCTATATACTTACGATTGCATTTCAACCGCAACACCTGAAGTGCAACATCAAGAACAGTTGTTTTCGCAAATTCTTCCTTACTGAAGGAGAGTGAAATGAATGCTGTCTCGATTCAACCCACCAAAGTCGTCGCCTATGGCTCGTTTCTTGCCGTCATTCTGTCCAAGAAATCTATTCCAGGCGATGGACTCTACGGGCGCGGCGTGAAAGGTATGTAACAGTAGCGCGCTGAATCACACGATGATACGAGGCACGCGCCCAAGTATCGGCTGGGCGCGTGCCTCGCGAATGCTCTCATAGTGGGCATGCATGTCACACAAGCACTCGACAGAACAAGACGCGAAATTGCTTTATCCGAACTATTCGCTCGAATGCGTTTTACTTGATGGTGAGACGATCTTCTATAGCGAGACAAAGAATAGTTATTTCGGTCTGTCAGGGGTAGCAGTCGATATTTTGACGATCTCTCGGAGATTGCACACGGGGCTACGCGCGGAGGATTTTATTAATGAGATTGCAGGTAGCCGAGCACTAACGACCACCGATAAGAAATTGATTTTAGATGGAGTCACCACATTAATCGATCTGGGCGCCCTTTATGAAAAATGACGGCGCGTACATCTTTCTCACCCATAGCCTCGTGCGAGCCATGTTGCTTGGTCGGCCGGTCAGCGACGCCTATCTCGGTATTTTCAAGTCGATCTTTCCCGGCGCGGTTAGAGGCAGGTACGTGGGCGCGGTCGACACCGCCAACTTTCAGCAGATCCATCCAGCCGCTCTGCTTCAGATACTCGATCCACTGAAGCGCCATACCCGCCCCTTTGTCCTTACGTCGCCAACAGTATACGGAATGGCTTCCTCCTGACACCTCTGTGGTTCCTGAGCGAGAGCTACCTAAGATCCATCGAATGCCCGAATCCTGACTCGTTTCGTGTCTACCGCAAGGTCCAAAGCGAAATCCGATACCTCTCAATCACTCACATTCCTGCCCTGGCAGTTATTCACAGCGTTGCCTGCAAAAACTGTGAATAACCAGTGCTTCGGAATTCTTTACCGTCGAACTCGCGCCTTGGCATCCGCCTGACACCCTGTTTCCTGCCCTGTCCCGCGACCGTAGCCGAGGGCGGGGCGGCATCAAGGGGCGAGGGACCGTGTTGCCCGCACCATCCCTCGCCTCTTTCCTTGACACCGCCCCGCCCCCGGCTCCTTGGGTCGCACGGGCAGGAAACAGGGTGTCAGGCAAAAGCAAAGGCCAACCCCGAGTTCCACCGGGAAGGGGTTCCCGCGTAAGCGGCAAGGCCATCCCACGGCCCGTCCTTCAACCTTTTTGCTGTGGAGATAGTCATGCAACTCGCCTCTTCTTTCCGTTACGGCTCCCCGATGCTGCGTGCCGACTCGCCCCTGTCGGACGACCAGATTCGCCGCGTTGCCCCGTCCATCTTCGCGGACGGCAAGCACGAAAGCCGTTCGGAACGCTACACCTACATTCCCACCATCGACGTGCTTCGAGGTCTGCGCAACGAAGGCTTCCAGCCGTTCATGATCTGCCAGACCCGCGTGCGCGATCAGGGCAAGCGCGAATACACGAAGCACATGCTTCGCCTTCGCCACACGGATCAGATCAACGGCGACGAAGCCAACGAAATCGTGCTGCTGAACTCGCACGATGGCACGAGCAGCTACCAGATGCTCGCTGGCGTGCTGCGCTTTGTCTGCCAGAACGGCATGGTGGCGGGCGACAACATTGCCGATATTCGCGTGCCGCACAAAGGGAACATCGTTCAGAACGTCATTAATGGCGCGTTCGACGTGCTCGACGACTTCGACCTGATTCGCGAACAAAAAGAAGGTATGCGCGACGTGACGCTCGACCGCGACGAACAGCACGCGCTCGCCCGCTCCGCGCTCGCGCTGCGCTACGACCCGACCGATGCCGAGGCACCGGCCCCGATCACTGAAAGCCAGTTGCTCGCTCCGCGCCGTTTCGAGGATCGCCGCGACGACCTCTGGACGGTGTTTAACCGCGTGCAGGAAAACCTCACCAAAGGCGGGCTGCATGGCCGCTCGCGTACCGGGCGCGCGATGTCCACACGCCCCATCACCGGTATCGACCAGAACGTGAAGCTCAATCGTGCCCTCTGGATGCTGGCCGACGCCATGCGCCAAATGAAGGCGTAAGCGCCATAGGGCGATGTCGCGTCGCCCTATTCCAACCATTCCTTTCAGGACTCCTATCCAGGTCTTGTCCTGACAGGTTTCGGAAAAGACGCGACCCGGACCTTTCTTCTCAATCCTCGGGAGTCAATCATGCAAACCGAAACCACCGACGTGGGCACCGCCGATGCAGCTTCCTTGCTCGAAACTAGCTTCGGCAACGAGCAGCCCATCGTGACCGTGCCGTATTCCAGCCTGCGGCGCTCGCCGCTCAACGCGCGCACAAAAACCCTTTCCGGCATTCCCGGCCTCGCCGCCAATATCCGTGCGAAGGGCCTGCTGCAAAATCTCGTTGTCCACGAAATGAAGGGATCACGCGGCAAGCAACTCCGGTATGGTGTCTGCGCGGGCCAGCGCCGCGAAGCCGCGCTTGACCTGCTATTCGAGCAGAAGCACATCGCCGCCGACTATCCGGTGCCCGTGCGGATCGTCAGCGAAGGCGAAGCCCTCGCGATTTCACTGATCGAGAACAGCGAGCGTGAAGGACTCGACCCGTTCGACGTGCTGCGCTCGTACCGGATGCTGGCCGAAGAAGGCCGCAGCGTCGATTACATCGCTGCGCTGTTTTCCGCTTCGCCTCTCACGGTCAAACGGCGCATGAAACTCGCGAACGTGTCGCCCAAGCTGCTCGCCCTGCTGCGCGAAGACGGCATTACCCTTGACCAGTTGGCCGCGCTCGCATTGGCCGACGACCATGAAACGCAGGAGCGCGTCTGGTTCGATGCGCCGAACGACTGGCAGCGTGCCCCGCAATATCTCCGTCAGGCGATCACGCGGGCCGAAATTGATGCGAGCTGCAGCCGTCTGGTGCACTTCGTCGGCCTCACTTCTTACGAGGCGGCGGGCGGGTATGTCCGACGCGACCTTTTCAGCGACGTTGAAAACGCCGGATTCATCGCCGACGCGGAACTGTTGCAGCGACTCGCGGGCGAAAAACTCGAAGCCGTGGCCGAGAAAGTCCGTGCCGAAGGGTGGAACTGGACCGAAACACGCATCGAACGAGACGCGCTCGAACTGAACCACTACGGCAGGCTCGATCCGCTCGACCGCCCATATACCGAGGACGAGCAGCGGGAAATGGATGCCCTGACGGCGCGACAAGATGAACTCACGGAACAGTACGACGCACTTTCGGAGGACGATGAAAACGCCTATGAGGAAGGCGAACGGATCGAGGTCGAACTGAACGCAGTCACCGCCTCGATTCAGGCGCTTGAAATACGCACGCAAGCATGGGACGCACAACAGATGGCAGAAGCCGGTGCGCTCGTCATCCTCGACCCGCAAGGCAACCTGATCATCGAGCGCGGGCTGGTACGCCGTGACAGCGATGCCGGGCGCGGCGCGGGTACTGCGACAATCGAGCAGGCCGTCGCCACACCCAAGGAGGCGACCCGGAAGCCCAAGCCGGTTCACAGCGCGAAGCTCTGCCAGCGCCTGAGTGCCCACCGCACCGCCGCCATTCACGCGGAACTGATCACGCAACCGTCCGTCGCCCTCGCCGCGCTGCTGTTCCGGCTCGCGCCGATCGCCTTCCCCGAGCGGTACGGTGTCGGGCCAAGCCGGGACTATCTGGAACTCAATGCCACCAGCAACCACGATGCGCTGCTGAAGGCCGCCGACGATCTGTCCGACAGCACCGCATGGGGCATCATCGACGCGCAGCGCCAACAGTGGCTCGCGGCCCTCCCCCGAAATCAGGCCGACTTGCTGCCGTGGCTGATCGAGCAGGATCCCGGCACGACGCTGTTCGACCTGCTCGCCTTCTGCACCGGCACCCTGCTCGACGGTGCGACCGGTACGGAAGGCCCGCACGCCATCAATGCTCTGACCAACGCGCTGCAACTCGACATGACTCGATACTGGACGCCGACCCGCGCCTCGTATTTCAACCACGTCAGCAAGGCTCGAATCGTGGACGTAGCCATGCAGGCAGTTTCTCCCAAGATTGCCCTCGACTTCAGCAAGATGAAAAAGGGCGATGCCGCCGCCGCTGCCGAACTGCGGCTGGCAAAGGCCGCATGGCTCCCGGAAATCCTCACCGATCGGGAAATTCCGCCAATCCGTGCCCTCGGCGTGATGAACGATTTGGACGATGAGGCTGACGAAGATGAAGCGGAAAACCCGCAGGTAGCCAGTGCAGACGAAGCCGACGCGCAGGAAGCTAGCGCTGCAGCTGACACTGCGCCGGCGAACGAACACCGCCCGGCGTGGCCCTTCCCAACCGCCGCCAGCATAGCGAATGCCGAAACGCTGCAACACATCGCGTGATGGCCCACTCCCCGCCTGTGCTCGCGCGCAGGTGGGGAATACCGTTTATCGGGCGTGTTCGCCCACCCAAAATGCGGCAGCGACCAACATCACAAGCAGACCAGCCGCGACGACCAATAAGCGGCTCAGCGCCCGAATCAAACGCCGTTCAGTCACTTCGATACCCGTCTGCACCCGTTTCAAGGCTTCCGCTATCGCCCGCTCAAACAGGCTCGCCGCCTCGTCCATCCGCTCCCGCTGGTCCCGCGCCGCCACCGCCGCTGCACCGACAAGGCGGTTACCGGCAATCTTCGCGACCCGGTTCGCCATCCCGTTCGCGAGCGCGGCTATCGATCCCTCATTGAGCACCGCAAGCGCAACCTGATACCTCGCTTCGTGTTCCCGGATCATGCCCTCGGCCAACTGGATCGTCGCCTTGCAGCGCGCGAGCGCGTCGCGATGCTGGCGCATCAAGGCATCGGTCGCCTCCTCGGCTTCCTGACGCACTGCCTCGAAACTGCCGTCCCCGGCCCTGCGGATACGGTCGGGCATTGCCTCGTAAAGCCGAGCGTAGTATTCGAGCACGACGATCATCGACCACAGCGCGTCGTTGTCCCGCAAGCTCAGCGCACCGGAAACCCGCCGCATTCGCAGGAGACTGGCATCATCGGGCAATTCACCCGTGACCTCGAAAAACAGTCGGGCGAGCGCATCAGGCGATCTCGCCCGCCTGTTACGCATGAGCCGTCACCTTGGCGAACATCGTGCTGCACACTGCGCGCCAGCGCAGCAGTTCCGCCCGTTCACCCATATGCATCGTTTCCGCCGCCCTGTGTACCGACAGGCGCTGGCTACGCAGTTCGTCCGCGACGCGATCCGCAAGATCGGGAAAATCCAGCGACTGGCCTTGTGCCTCGACGGCCTTGCGCAATTGCGAGTCCCGATACAGGGTGAATTTTTCCGGTGGCCCGAAATAGCCGTTGCGCACGACATGCGTGACCGCATTCGGGAACGTCGCACCGAACTTCAGAAGCAATTCGAGGCTATCGCGCTGCCGGTTGATGACCCACAACACGACGAGACGCCGGGCCAGCTCATCGAGCGTGCTGGCGAGCGTCCCGCCGTACTGCGCGACACCCGTCTGGCTTCGCGCTGCTGTGTTGACGACAACGGTCGCGTCCCGGTGCATATCGCAAAAATTGACGAAGTCGATCCAGCCGCTGGCGTCGTCCAGATCACATGACCCGCATTCGATTTCGTCGTGGACCGCTTTCATGACATCGGGATTGGACGTGTCTGTCTCCACCAGCACGACATTGACATCCGTCCATCGGAGGTAATCGACCAGCGCCAGCGTCACGAAGCTCTTGCCGACACCGCCCTTGCCGCCACCGACCATGTAGATGGGGGGATTTTCCGTTGCCATGCGAGACCTCTACAAGTTCTCGGTATCCGGGCTGATCGGAAACCCGAGGAAGCCCTGTACCTGTTGCCCCGGCTTGATGACCCCCTTGTCCCCCTTCTGCTGCAGTCCAGTGCGTTGCGGGTTATCGCGTGGAGCATCGGCTCGCGCTGACTTCCTTCCCCGAGCAGGCGCCGTCACCTGCTCTCGTACCGCGTCCCGTCTGCCCGGTCGAATTCTTCCCTTTCCGTCCGCGCGGCGCATCGCATATCTCAGGGAATTGAGATTCACGTCGATGCCTTCCTGCGCGGCCTGTTCTATTAGTTCATGCAACGTATATCCCTTCTCACGCGCCGCCACGATCTGTGTCCGTATGGATTCGACGCCGTCTCCCACCTTGACTGGTTGCTCGTCTCTCGCTTTTTCCGGTAGCGCATCCAGCCTGCGTCCGAGTGCTTCCCACTGCCCTCGCGTGAAACTCCTAGCAACCGACATGACTCACTCCGACGCACGACCTTCACTGCATCTTGCGCACGCGTTTACGCGCCGTCAACACCCGTTTCATGTAGTTTTCGATGAGGACGGAATACATCGGAATGCAGAGGAATATGGCGGAACAAAAAATATTTTTTCTGCCCGCACCAGAGGTTTCCTCGATTCACACGGAATTTCGCCCGCGTTCTCATTCGCGCGCACGGGCGCGAATCGCAGTGAACATCGTATGCTTGTCGGTTCACACTGAAGGACAACCGGAACGCGTTCGATGTCACTAACGCGCGAACACGATACTCACCCGTCTTGCCCTGCCATTGCTACGCCGGTGCCATACACGTGCGTCCGCTCTGCGCAGACCTTGACAGCCATGCGACTGCGGATCGCACACGAGTATTGCCTACACAACACGGTGCGATGAGTCGAGCGCACTCTCCACTCAACGCGCGCTCACGCCAACTCTCCACGTCTCTACATCTGATGCGCTCGGGTCCAATCGGCCAAGCACCGGCCACGCGTCTTTTTGCTCGACGTCGTTAAACGCCCAACGCACTGCGATTACGCGGATGCGAATTCCTGTTGCACATGGCTTGCACATCGCGCGCACGGAAGTCACGCTCGACACCGAAAACAACATGAAAATCGAGGTATGGCAGGATAGGCTTGCGCCGGTTTTGGGCGCCATTGCGCTTCACCGCAACAAGACATTCTCTTTCCACCAACCACATCACTTTCGAATTCAGCACCTGCAGCGTGAGCACGCAGCACCAGGCACTGGGAAATTTTGAATGTCATCACCATGAACGCAAATTTTCAATAATCTGGATAACGATATTGTTGCGTTCACGGAACGGACGTCTATATTTGAAGGAGTGGCAGTCAGCACGCCGCATTTCGCTGCGCCTTCATGTCGACCAACGAGGCACCACCGGGACCAGCTCTGGAGGAACATTCCGTGGGATTTCTTAAACTCGCGATCGAATTTGGCACAATCATTGCCATTTCGAAGGGTATTCAGCTCTTCAGCCATCACGTTCGACGCCAGTACGGCTACAGTTTTTTCACGGTACGTGGCTTTTGGCTCGCCGCGATCGGCATCAATCTCGTGTGTTGGGGATATTTCGGATGGGGCGCCGCCCTGCTGCGTCATGAACCGACGTGGAGCGGCCTCGTACTCATGGCAACGGGGCTTGCGGTAGTGATCCGGTTGATCTACGAAAACATTCGGGGTACGGGCGCGGCACACGGCTTCTGCGGATCAGTGCTGCAGCTCATGTTGTTTTTCCCGGTGGCACTCTACGGCATACCGCTTCTCGCGATCGCGTTGCTGTTTCTACTCTTTGCGACCTTCAAGGCCGGACCGGCATGGTTTGCTGATCGCGAATAAACAGGTGCCTCAGGACAGCAGCGCCGATGCATCTGACCATGAGCAATATCCTCACAACCGGTCGAATCACCGTCAGAACAGGCTCAACGGATCATCCCTTGGTTCCACGACTCCAGAAGACCTCGGTCCAGGTTGAATAAAAGACACCACGCAACTGATCGTGCTCTGGATTTTCCTACACTTAGGATCGGGTATCGCAGCATGATCGCTGTCACCCCACGCACAAACATCAACGCTCCATATCCCGAGTCGCGTCGTCTAAACGATCTGAATCCGGTCCCAGCCTGGTAGGCTGCTCGCGTCCATTATCCGGATTGCGCCCTACCACTGGCCGCTCTCGTTGCACCGGCATGGCCCCCACGAAGTACGCCATTTCAACGGCCGTCAAGCGATCCTCGCGCACGCGCGACCTTGCCATCGCGTAGGCCATCTCCCGCCACGCGGTGAATACGCCGCCCTGTGCGACCCATCGTGCATCGCGCTGAGCATCAGTCGGGAACGGTCTCCAGTACCTCGGCGTTTCGCCGCGTGCGACCGTATGAATGACAGCCTGCTTCGGATAGCGTTGCGTTATGCCGCGCGCACGCCGATGCGTCGCATTTGCCTCGACGCCATACTCCCGCAGTTGCTCTGCAAAACGCTCGCGCCATCGCTGCAGGTCCATGTGGCGCGGATTCAGGCGGCGCCCGTTAGGGCCACGTACCTGGACACTCAGATGAACATGCGGATGCGCTTCGTCGTCGTGTGCAGCGAAAACGTACGCACGCCCGTCGCCGAACTCAAGTGCCGCGAAATCGCGCGCCGCATCACGCACGGCTTTTCGATCCGTTCCGGGCGGCATCGACAGCAGGATGTTGAAAGTTTCACGCCGCGTACTGGCCTCCGGGATGCCCCAGCCGCCCAGTTGCCATGTCTTTACGAGATCGCTCAGCGCATCCTTGCCTTCAATACGGTTGCCGTTCTGATCTTCCAGTTCGATCCGGCCGTTACGGGAGATATAGCGCAAATGCCGACGTACGGCTCCCATGCCTTGCGCACTCCCCGCCTTGTTGGTGATCTTGACCATGACCTCCGGGGTACGCCTGAGCGTGCGGGCGACCCGAGCGCGCATGAGGACGGCGGCGTCGCGAATATCCACATGTGAGAGCCGCGCGGCACGCGCATGTCGTAGTGGCTCCTGAAACAGGCGGTCACCCCAGTTCACGAGCATCGCATCGATGTAGATCCTCGGATATGGCATGTCAGCGGCTCCATCGGTCAAGATTCGCGCGAATGATGACAGCCGCCGTACGCAGGTGTTCATCAACGCGCCTTCGCAACCCTACCCATTCGGACCTCAACTCCCGACGGGCCGGCTCTGCCTCGTCGGCCCGTGCAAGTTGGCCCAACAGACGGCCGATCTCGGCAAGCTGCCGATTTGATACGGATAGGGCATGCAATTCGGGCTCGCCCAACTGCGGCTCTCGGGTCAATTGCGCACGAATTAGTGACACGATCCAGCGATTACCGCGCAGGCCCATTGCCATCGCATGTCGTTCGACAGCACTCCGTTCTGCAATAGTCAGTCGGATTTCGATACGCGTGCGCGGCTCCCCGACCACCGGCCGAGGTAAGCCACACGTGGTCGTGCCAGGTTCCCCGGCCGCATCTTCACGGATAGCGGTTGCAACCAGCTGGCGCACGCCCTCGCCTGCGGTCAAACCGCGGCGCGCACACCAGTCTTCCCAGTGTGACCTGAGTGCACCGAGCTCGACGCACAGACGCTCGCGGCCGACCACGATTCACCTCAGCGAGATGGTGATGGTGGTGACGGTTCGCCAGGCATTCGCTCGATCTCTCGGGTAGGCGTGCGTTCGGAGGTCCGATGCTTGCGACGATTCCGGTCCGATGGCGCGTTCGGATCAAACACCTTCGGCGTCGGTACCGGGATGCCCTCGCGCTGGAACGCAACCAACATGCGCTCCGCACGCTTCTGTACCAGAGCAATGGACCGCTGGCTAAAACCCTGCTCGCGCATAGCTGCCGTCAGCACGGCCAGATGAAGCTCCCGTTCATTTTCTGAATCGAGCGCGCCATAACGTCCTTGAGGCTCTGGCTCCCCAACCGGGGCAACGTGTGAATCCGCAGATTGGGCTTCTTCGCCCGGCGGATTTTCTGATTGCCGCGCGACAGAAACATCACGCCCCCGCTGCGCGACTTCCACCTGCCACGTATTGCGGTAAACGTCTTTCTCGTCTTCGCCAATCACCCGTCCTTCGTCATTCAAATTCGGCACTCGAACCGTGACGAGGCGTTTGCCGAGATTCTCGAGCATCACCTGCTGCCCGATTTGAGCATTCGCTTCACGCACCGCGCGCTCGAGATCGACACCCCACACCACCTGATCGATTCCAGTCTCGTCGCGAAACACGACGTAATACGAGCCGCTGCGCGCCGGATTGTGTTGGTATGGTGCGCCACCATGCTCACGCAGTTCCCCGACGTAGCGCCGTGGACCATCGATCTCGTCGCGTGCTGCGTTCTGGTTTCCCTCGGGAATAGCCGATTCAGAAGCGGCCGGACGGCGTGGTGCAAATGAAGGAGATGGGTTTACGGCCATCCTTGCGTCGACGCGAGGCGCGGATGAAACCATCGTTCGATCATCTAGGCGACCCGGTGCGTCCGCAACAGGCGGTGATCCGGCGTGCGCCGCTACCTCAATGCGATTGTCCAGCCGCGCCTGCCGCGCATCCGCCAGACGCGCCAGATCAGCCGCTTTTGGTTCGTAGCCGCTCACCTCGATGCCGAGCAGCGTGCCTTGCAGCCACGCCTCGCGGCGAAATACCTCGTGCCCGGACACTCGAATGCGCCGCCACGACTTCGCATGCGCCATGTCGATCATGGACTCGACTACGTCCGGGCGGTTGTGCTCGGTAACGAGATACGGCCCCAGATCTTCAAATGCCAGCTGATACGGCGCGTCCTTCAGGAAATACTGGTTGCCGGTGCGCACGTAGCGCTTGCGTACTCGTTCAGGCGGTTGGTCGAGCGGCGCACTGACTCGATCCGTCTCGTCCGGTATCCCGTTCGGCGACAGAGTCTCGGCATGCTGGGCGACGGTGGCATCATCGCGGATCGCCTTCTCTCGCAATCTAGCCAGGGCAGCGTCGAAGTCCCGTCGGCGTCGAGCCGATACTGCTTCTTTCGCGGCCAGATTCAGCCTCTCATGACGTTCGTCCACCGCAGCTGGACCTACACTATCGCCCGTTAAATCCTGTTCAATCATGTTGATAACTGGATCGGCTTCATCGGCGGCAATTCTCTGGGCCATGTCACCACCTCGCATTTTCAAGATCGGCATTGCACGTGCGCGCTATGCTGACGAGCCTTATCGGTCGGGCCTCGACCCAGTTTCGCGGGACACCTCCTGTTCCCGCGACTTTTCGAGCGCGGCGGCCCGCGCCTCCCGGATGCGTGCCCAGGATCTCGCCTGCAACTGATCGAGCATCCCCTCAAGATTGGGGCTGTAATTCAGCTCGCGGGCGGATTTCTTCAGCGAACCGACCATGCGTTCGAGCAGGTCGCGGGCCCGGTCCCATGGATAGACCTTCGGTTGGCCGCCGTCGTAACCTACCTGTAACTCGGCCCCGTTCAGCCGCGCGTGTTCGTCCATCCATTTCAGCCGCTCGGACACAAACGTCATCTGATCCTTGCGGTGGAACACGACACTACGCGTCGCGACCTCCTGTACCAGATAGTGTTCCGTGTTGAATACTTCGCCGCGATAGAGTCCGCCGTTCTCGCGCGGCGTGGCCATCCTGAGCGGCGAACCGAACCGGTGTTCAGCCAACGCCCTGACCTCATTCGGAACGTCGCCCACCTCGAACAGCGGTTCGCCTACCGGCGGTCGCGACGATGCAAACCTCGGCGGATCGGCAACCGGAGGGGCAACAGCCGGCGATACAGCAGCGGAAGAATCCGTCGATGGTGGTGCCGAACCGGACGCGCCATCCGCGGCCGGCACATCTGGTGCATCCTGTTTTCGCGTACTGCGCTTCGAGGACCGGCGACGCGGCGTCCCTTCGTCGTCGGTTAATAGCTTTTCCTTGACGTTGCCCATCTTTTCGCCCTCCTTATGCTGGTCCACCTCAAACACTGTCGTACCGGATACGGCGGAGATATCCGGTTGACCATGCGCCTTCTCAACGAAACGGACCACGGCGTGCAAGTATTCGCCGACCGCATTAAAGCCCGACAACACTGCCATGTCGCTGAAGTCGTTCGGCACGTTGCCGTCGATGCGCGCCTCAGGAGCAAACTTCGGCCAGACCACACGCGCCTGCGCTGCCGCCGCGGCCTGTCGCGCCTGCGTCTCACCGCGGCCTAGTTCACCCAGCACGATCAGGTTCGCATCGGGAAATCTTTCACGCAGGCTCTGCGCCACCAGCCTCAGATTACCGCTCGACAACGCCGCCACAGCGAACCAGTCCGTCGCACGCGACGCGGACAATGCCGTCGCCATGCCCTCTGCGATCAGAATCTGCGGCGATTCGTGTCCGAAAACGAGCGTCGGCGCCGTCATCCAGTACCCGCCCTTTTTCACACCGCCGGCCAGCGACGATTTCCGCCCGTGCTCATCGATCAGCTCCAGTGTCGAGATGGGCCCGTTCCAGACTGGCAGGATCAGCACACGCCCCGTCAGCGGTTCCTCCCCGCTGGCCGGCGTATAGCCAAGCAGCGCACGCAATTCAAGCGCATCCAGTTCACGCAGCGTGCCGGTCGGATCAAGATGCTTGCGCACAAGGTAGGGATGCTCCGGGCCGACTGGCCTCGCCCACGCCCAGATTGATGCTGCCTCGCGAGCTACTGCTGCATGACGCGCCTCTCGCTGCTCCTCCTGCTTTGCGCGCTGCGCCAGCACCTCGGGCGAGGCTGCGAGTATGGCTGTCATGCGGTCGGGATAATTCGTTCGCTTCAGATCAAAACCATGCTGGCGTGCCTGCCAGAATAACGTGGCAAGCGTCTTGCCACCCGATGCGCCGATCGAGCGCCACGTGGTCCGAGCCGCACGCTCGTCATAGTTGGCGGCCGTTCGGCTCCACGCATCCCAAATTTCAAAACCTTCTTCGCCGAAGCCCTGCTTAAGCGCGAACGCCATATCGACCCATGTCTCGTAGTCGTCGGCCGGAATCACCGCAAGTGCAGCACGCGCACGGTCTGCATCATGCACTTCAGATGTCGTCATTGCCGGGCTCCCATACTGAGCGGGCCGCTCGCGGCTGCATGCCGCGTCGACTCAACAAAATCGAGTTCAGCCACGTCCAGATCGGCCACGCTCAGATGACGACTTGCCTGGACAACCTTGCTGGCCGGGACGCCCAGCAGCGTGAAATGCCGTTCCACGTAAGCCACTGCGTCCTCCTCACTGATGTCGGTTAGGTTCGGCGGCAGGTCACGTGGATCCCATGCCTGTAATACTTCGAGGTATTCGGACGGCAGACTGACGAGCCCCGCACCGTCCGGATCGATCTCATCGGGATGCAGATCGCGCAATCGGCGCTCGACAACCGCACTGAAATAGGCCATGTTCAGGGCCGGCACGGACGGCGCAGGCAGGACGCGCGACGCAAACTCGGGATCGCGCCAGTAGCAGATCTTGTCGGCCAGGATCGGCTTGGTGTTTTCGAGCAAGATGATTTCCTTGTCACGCCCCAGTTCCTTCAGTTCCTGCGGCAACAGCAACGGTCGACGCTGTTCCGATACGCTTTCGCTCGATCCACCGCGGCCAAAGAGCGCATTGGAGCGGCTCACACTGCGCGACTGGTCGGTGAACGTACCGAGCATTTCCGAGTAGTCGTTCGCGTCCTTTTGCTCGCGCGGTGCATAGATAATCTGCATCGCGTGATTCGTGATGAACGTACGCGCGTCAGCCCGCCCGTACACCGATTCGAGTTGCGCGATCGACTGCACGATCGATAGCAAGCGCAGGTTGTAGCCCGCCATATAAGCGACCGCGCGCGCAATGATTTGGATCTTCCCGATCGAGGTCATCTCATCGAGCAGCAGAAGACACTGAAATTGCAGCGTGGGATCGACTTCAGGTAGTTGCTTCGTGTTCAGGTTGACGAGCTGCGAGAACACAAGATTGACGAGCAAAGCCGCTTCGGACAGATGGTCGGGCGTAATGCCGATATAAATCGACATGCGACGACGGCGCACGTCGCGCAGATCGAAATCGTTCGCGCTGGTCGACGCGTCGACGAGCGGATTGGCCCAGATCGTGAGTGGCGCGTTGAACGTCGCCAGCACGCTCGCCAGAACCTTGTCGTCGTTGGACAGGAAGCGATTCAAGGCATCGATGCATTGCCCCGAGAGCAGCCCACGGTGCCGGACCAGCGCACGTTGCAAGTAGCCCTTGACCGGCATGCCATTGCCCGACGATTGCCGTAGCACCTCCCCCATCGTGACGGGAAAGTCGGGGATCGACGCTCCCTTGCCGGCTCGGCGCGCGTCGCGCCATTCGCACAGCAGGAGCACGATGCCGAGGAACAGATTTCTTGCTTGATCCTTCCAAAAGTCGTCGTGGCCGCCAGCGGGATACAACGCATAACCGATGGCGAGGATGTCGCCCACCCGAAACAAGCCGTTGGTGATCGCCGACAGCGGGTTGTAGCGATGCGTGCGGCCGTCCTCGGCAAACGGGTTAAACAAGTACACATCCTGCCCATGTGCTCGGCGAAAGCCCGCTGTGGCTGCATAGTTTTCCTGCTTGATGTCGAGCGCGACCACCGAATCGGGAAAGGTGAGCAGATTCGGGATCACGACACCAACACCCTTGCCAGAGCGGGCCGGCGCCGCGAGCAGCACGAACTGCTGGCCCGCAAACCGCAGGTAGCGACCACGCCAGACGCCTACGACTATCGCCGATGGAACATCCAAGTGGGGGCGCGTCGTCATAGCAGGCCCGCCCGGCGAATTTCCGACTCGCTCGCAAAGCGCGCGCTGCCATAGAGGCAACGTCGGCTCGCACCCGTCCATAGCGCATGCAAAGCAAATCCCGGACCGCCAAAGGACAGGAGCCCGCCTAGGAGCGCCGCCCCCGCCAACTGGCGACCGATGTTCGGCATCGTCCCATCTCGCCAGGCCAACGCCGCATCGGGCCAGCCCCACAGCCCAGCGTGCAGCGGATTGATTCGCAGACTGGCATACAGGAAGAACGACGCGAGCCAGAGCGACGCAGCGATTCCCCCCATCAGGCAAGCCAGCACCGCCACCGTCACGGCTGTCGTCCGGGTATGCTCGAGCAAAGGGAGAGCGATATGGTCCATATTCGCCCCTACACGAAGGCGGTGCGCGCCTTGCGCACCGGATCGAACCAGACTTCGGTCATGCCCCAGCGCCTGCCGATCTGTTCACCCACCGCATTGAATATCGGGCGTGACTCCATGTGCGCAACAACATCGACGGTCAGGAACAGCAGCCTCTTGAGCGCGGCATCGTCCCAGGCGACAGCCTCCGGGTGTTCCTTCGCCATCAGCGCGAAACGCTCGATTGCGACGGCCGCATTGGGGGCGTGATAGCTCGTAATCGAACCCGCATGCCCAGTCGTCAGGAGCTTCAGGAAGTCGTAGGCTTCGGCACCGCGTAGCTCAGCCAGCAGCACACGGTCCGGACGCATGCGCATTGCACTCGCGATCAGATCTGCGGGTGTTACGCGTGCGTGTCCGTGCCCACCCTTGCTGTACTGCAAATGCACGCAGTTCTCGATATGCCGGATGAACAACTCGCGAACGTCCTCGATCGTCACGATCCGCTCGGTGGCCGGAATCGAACGGCACAAGGTCTTCATGAAACTGGTCTTCCCAGACCCTGTATTGCCGACCACAGCGATATTAAGTCGGCCCCTGACAGCGTGATCGAAGAAGGCGCTCCAGTCGTGCGCGTCCAGGGTTTCGATAAGCTCGCGATCGTCGGCTCGCAATGCCGACAACGCTGAATCGAGTCTGTCTGGCCGGCGCCATACCGTCTCGTCGAACAACCCCTCGTCACGACACGCATCGAGCGTCTTTTCGTCGGAGGACGGACGACGGATCGTGACCGACACCGTTCGCTGCGGCACGACCGGTGGCACCACGATCTGGATACGTGCATCATTCGGCAGCAGCGCTGAAAGGACCGGATACTGAGACGATATTTCCTGGTGGGTCAGCGTGGCCACTGCCACGGCGAACGACATCAGCCGATCAAAGTCAAGATCCTGGCAATCATGGCCGTGCCAGCCGAGCGAGTCCTCGGTCAAGGCACGCTTTGGCCGATTGATCACCAGTTCTGTCACGTCGGGATTGTCGAGCAGCAGCGCAAATGGACGCATCAGTTCGCGAACCGATGCGTCCTCAGGTAGCCGAACCAGTGCGGGGTCACGTGACAAATCCTGCCCGTGTGCGCGAATCGTCATCGCATGCCCTCCGGCTGCAGGGCATACACCGATCCGAAGTCCAGATCGCGGGCAATCACAATTGTGAACTCCGCACCCTGGTTCTGGGTGAGCGTCGGCGGAATATTGATCGTGCTATCAAGCACGCGCGTGGCCATGTCGTTACCCTGCTGTTGCGTGCTCTGGAACACCACCGAGCCGTTGGTATTGCCACCGCGTGTAGACAGATAGCCGATTGCGTCCTGAACTGAGCCGAGCAGCAGCGCCGCGCCGAAGCGCTCGCGCCAGTGGTTGTCCACGTAACCGTCAATACCCATTCGGCCGAGCGCATCGGCCGCCGGCGAGTCGATTTCGACCGTGACGCCGTAGGGCGTCTTGATGCGGGCCGACAGCACGAACACCCGCTTCTGGCCCGGGGACAGGTTCGAACGGTACTGGCTGTTGATCTGCGAACCCCGTTCAATCAGCACGACGCTGCCATCGTCGGAATACACGTTCTTGCTCACGGTACAGGTCGACAGGCCAGCCTCCGTCGAGTCGAACGCCGTGTCACCCACGCAGTCGATCTTGGCGCCTTGCGCGAGCACCAGACTTCGATTGCCGAGCGTTCCCGCCTGAACTCGCGGTGTAGCGCTCGGCGTCAGCGCCTGAGCGAGTGAGCCGCCAGCTTGCCCCGACCGTGGAGCTAACGCGCCTGCGGCCCTCGTGACACCTGCTGCAGCTGAGGAAGTTGCGTCCGTCACCCCATCCGACTCCAGCACGCCGGGCTCACCACCCGCTGAACCCTGTCTACCGACCGTTTCGAGCAACGGTGCGTCGTAGTAGCTGCGAGGAACTGCAGCGTGTACGGTACGAGCAGGCGCGAGTGCCCCCGCCGTGGACGCGGGAAGGACGGTAATCGGGCTTGCGGGTACCGGCGCCGAAGCTGGGCCACCGGCCGACGACGCTGGCAGCTCCTTGAACAGGCGTCCCTGAGAAGATGTGCCAGCCACCGCATCGCGCCGCGCCTTCGCTTCGGCATCGTGCCGCGCGAGGAAACCGTGCACGGTCCACACTGCGCCGACGCCGACGACCAATACGATCCCAACGGGCGTGAGCCACCAGGCGCGCGGACGAGCACCGCGGTATTGCCCCAGCTCCGGCATACCGCGATCTGCGGAAATACTTGATGCCCCCTCGTTCTGGTCGTGTCCAGACTGCGAGTCAGCGGCATCGTCGGGCTCGATCGCATTGCGCGGGTTATCGTCATTCATCACGATGGCTCCGCAGCACGCGCTTCACCCCATTGACCGTCGTGCCGTCACGGGGCGGTACGCCGTCCATGTCGTAAGCGTCGTTCCAGATTCCAACGACCTCTCCTGCCAGCCGCAACACGAAACGCTTCGCCACCTCGTGCACAACGATCGTGTCGCCGTCGACGTGCTTGTCGACGACGCTCTCCGTGCCGTCGTCTGCCACGCGAAAAATCGCCGGCATGCGTCGATTTTTCGGAATGCGCAAATAAGTAAAGCGTCCGTCGTCCCATGCCGCGGTCGGTGCGATATCGTCGGAGTTCGGCATGACCTGCATCGAATATTGTGCGTTACGCACGGCTGCTGGCTGCGCAAGACGTTTCGCGACCAGTTCGACATCCGAATTCCCCTGTGCTTGCTTGGCCAACTCGTCCAGATAGACGAACGTCACGCGATACATCACACGGCCATTGCCGAACTTCGACTTGAGCGGAAGCACGACCAGATCGAAGCTGTAGCTGTGACGATCGGTGCGAATTTCGAGATTCGAGTCGTGCGCGGCGAGCTGCGGCTTCAGGTACACATCATGATCGCCCTTGCTCGCCACCACCTGCCAGCCATCCCGATCTCCGGGTGCGACCACCTGAATATGCTCGTGTGGCCCCAAGGCAATGTGCATCGCGAAGCCACGCTGGGCCTCGACGCGCACCACGTCATCCGCTCGATAGATCACCTGGCGGACACGCGAGTCTTCATTCCATCCGGGGAGATTGACAGCCTGCACTGCACCTGCGAACAACATGCTTACCAGCACAGCTCCCAAAGGAAGCGCTTTCATGGTGTGCCTCCTGCTGATGACGCTGGCGGCGTGTATTCCGCATCGCGGCTATAGGCGGTGACCTTGAAGCCGAACGGATTGGCGATCGCCACGCTCTCGCGCGTGAACACCGGCGGTCGGTAGGTATAAGCCAGCGTGATCACGAAACGCTGCGCAGGCTCGGCATGAGCCTCGCCGTTCTTGAACGACGTGCGCTCGACATGCACGACCGCATGGCCCGGTTCGTCGGGTGGCAGCGTGATCGAAAGAATCCGGACGCGCCGTTCGATACTCGCTCCTAACTGCTGGTCCAGTGCGGACGGACCGCTGTAAATACCGCGATAATCGCGGGCGACGGCGTCATCGCTCATCGCGAGCACGCTGTCATAGTCCATCTGCAGCAGTCCCCAGTCGTAGCGCTCGCGGGCTCGCACATAATTCTCGACCCAGTGCTTGTCCTGGATTTCCTTTGTGTGCACATGGCGCGCGTCGAGCACGTCGATCACCTGGGATTCGCCCGTCAGACGATCGACCTCGATCGGCAAGGGGACCACGCGATAGAACGGCACCATCACCGCAAGCGCAATGGCACAAAACACCGCGACACCGACCGCCGCATACGCGACATACCACGCACGTCGTTCAGAGCGCTCCTGGAGGTCAGTCAGCGACGCCTCGATGTCGAGCACGCGACCATAATCGTGCGACGCGTTCATGATCGGTCTCCGACATCCGACGATGCCGGCTGGTTCGGAGCGGTGGGCACCGCCATTGGCCAGTCCGGGACGGGCGGCACGCGGTTGATCGGCACGCGATGCAAACCGTCCGGCAACACGGGTTTCGGTGGCCCGCTGCTGCAAGCGGCCAGACTCCAGGCGAGGCACCCGGCCAACGTCAGTGAGCTCAGCTTGAACATGGCGTCACCTCAGTTTCCGAATGACACAGGCACCATTCGGTCCTGTGGCCGGTTGGTCTTGCCCGCTCGGCTCAATACCAGTTCGCTCCGCTGTTCGGCCACGAGCTTGTCCTCGGTCTCGGCCAGCATCCGGAAGAGTTGCAGCTTCGTCATCTCGTTGCCGACCGCTGTCGATTCCGTCTGAATGCGCGCCTGTAACTCGGCCACGCCCTTCGGATCCTGCGTCGCATTGATCTGTTGCGCCAAGCTCTGGATCTGGTTCAGCTCCTGCAACTCGGTCTGGTATGCCTGCAGGCCAAACGCCTTATCCTGGTAGGGCTTGTTGAGCGCGCGCTGGCACAGCTGTCGATCGATTCCGGTCTGATCCTCGCAGTTGTAAATCTGACTGGCCGAGCGCAACGCCTGCGCGCTGCCGGTCAGGCCCGCGTAACCACCGTTCTGGATGGCGGTATAGACGCCCTGCCAGTTCGATGGCAACGAGTTGGCGACGATCGGATTGCTCAGCAGCGCACCGAAGCCGCGTGTACCGACCGTCGACTGGTAGATCTGGATTTCCTGCTGCACCTGCTGCTTGAGCTGACCGACAGTCGCAATGGCCTGCACCACGTTCTGCGCGTCATAGACTGGGATCCCTTGCGCGTGAGCGCCGGCGCACCACGCCGCCCACATGCATACGGCACGCAACCATCTGCTTCGTCCGTCCATGGTCGTCACCTCCCTCTCAACTGTTCTGCTGGCCCAAATTCGCGCGCGCAACGCGCTGGTAAGCCGGCACTGCACCGCCGCCCGATCCACCACTCGATCCGCCGCCTAAACCGGTCAGGTCGCGAATCTCACCACCGGAGCGCGGTCCTTGTCCGTTACGGACGAGCACCCGGCCGAGCGCCGTGACGAGACTTCGCGACGCCATGCCGGCTGCAAACGCCCCAAAACCCGATAGGGTTGCGCCACCAGACAGGCCAGCCGCAACAGATGGCAACTGCCAACCGACCATCGCGAGGAACAAGCCGGTCGCAAACATGCTAATCGCAGCGGCGGCCGGAGCGGCATCGTCAAGGGAGGCGGAAATCGCTTGCATCAGGGCTGACGAGTCGGCACCGGGTGAACTGCTCGTCGCATGGAGCGAGGTGAGCTCGGCCGAGAACGCTGTGAGCGCCATACCGAGGAACGCTGCGACAAGGACCTGCAGCAACGCGTAATTGGCAAGCTTCGCGGTCCACGCTTCGAAAAACCGCGCGGTCGGCGCAAATGCCCCGCACGCGATGAAGATCGGGCCCAGTCCGAGCACAAGTTCGAGCAGCATCCTCGCCATCACCACCTCGAAGGCCAGGACAATCAAAAAGATCGAGCCACCGAGCGCGGCAATCAGGCCGCAGAGGAAATCCCCCATCGCGGCGGCCAGACCGCTCGGGCTGATCCCCTCGTGCGTCGCCTTGTTGAAGTAGGCGTCCATCACGAGGTCAACCTGCTGGTCGTAGCAGTCGAGCGTCTGATAAATGCTGGTCGCAGCAGCCTGTCCTGTTACGCTACTGTCATTGGTCGAACCGCATCCCGGATTACCCCCACCCGTCGTGTTCGCCGCATTCTGGATTGTCTGTGCCAGCCCCGCCGTCGCACCGTTGACCGCACCGACGACGTGCTGCTGGTAGATCCCGGCGCTCAGCGCGAACGCCAGCGTGATCGCCACTTTCAACCCTCGCCAGGCAAAGGCAGGCACGGCCTCGTGGGCCTCGCCGCGTACCACCGCGAGACCATAGGCCAGCACCCAGATCGTCACGGCCGTGGTCGCAACGGGCACGAGTGCCCCGGAAAGCGCCGACGACACATTCGTCACGTAGCTCGACATGCCGTTTTCAAGGGTGCCACCCACAGCGGTAAAGAGGCCGCTCATCACGCACCTCCCGGACCTGGCTTTGAAGACGGTCGCGCTCCGACCTGCGCCGCGCGGCGCTTCGCGAGCTCGTCATGGAATACGGGTAGCCAATCCTGCGGTGCGTCGCCAACCTGAGCGCGAATCGTGTCGAGCAGTTCCACGTTGTCGGTCGTGCCAGAGAGCACATCGAGCACATCCCCGAGCCCGGCGAGATCGAGCCGGCCAATCGCGGAGCGATGGCCCTGTTTGACGAGGAACAGGCGACTGCTCTCGCCCAGGTTGCGTACGATATTGAATTCCGCGTCGGTCAACTTGAAGCCATGCACATAATCGTCGTAGTCGGCGCGCGGATTCGGCAGGAAGAAGAATGTCGCGCTCTGCTCGATCAGCGCACTCGCGATGTCACTGCGCAACACATCGGCCGGTGACTGAGTGTCGAAAATCCCCAGCCCGTTCTGTTTGCGGATCGTCTTCTGCTTGTTTTTGGCGAAATCCGTAAAGACAGGATCGCTGAGCCGCTTCCAGAATTCGGTCATCACGTAAATGAAGCGTCGACCGTCAATCAAGTGCTCGGTCCGATGCAGCAGGTACATCGTGACGGGCGTCGATACCTCGGTATCGTCCAGCAGCTCGGTATCGTCAAAACCAAACAGGTCCGCGTGCGCCAGATCGATGCGATCAGTCGGATTGTCGAGCACCCAACCCAGACGCCCGCCCGCACACCATTTCGCCAGTCGCGCGTGCAAGCTGTTTTCACCGACGTTCGGCAAAAGCTGCCGTACCATCGACAGGCGGCGCAGCGGTTTATCCATACGCGCGACCTCGCGAACAGCACGCGAGATGTCGAGTTCGTCCTTCGCCGACATCGGCGCACCGATGTCGACGAGTTTGCGCACAAGGCGCTCCCAAAAGTCGATCACCAGCTCATCCGGCGGCATCTGGAACGGATTCAGCCCAGTTGGTTCACCGCGGCGGAATACCGTATAGGTCCCACCCATCGCACGAATCGCGATCTCCGTGCCGCGGTCCTTGTCAAACAGCACGGCTGTGATGCCATACTTGGTCGCCATGGCCAGCAGGAATAGCTCGAGCACCGTCTTGCCCGCGCCGGCTCGGCCGATGATCTGGGTGTTGGCAAGCGCCTTCTCGTCGAACGAGTCCTGCTTGTCCGGTGTCGCGTGGAAGTTCAGATAGAGTGGCTGGCCGCTCGGCGTCTTGACGATCGTGATTGCCTCGCCCCACGGATTACCGTCACGTTTGCCGGTCGCGAAGTTGTGCAGACTCGCCAGGCCACAAAAATTGCGCGACGTGAGCTTTGCCTCGCGCGGCCGATAGCGCCAGTTGGCCGGCAGTTGCGCGAACCACGCCGCATCAGCCACCAGATCGATCAGTGCCGTCTGGAAGCCGGCATCGGCCAGTTGCGTACGGGCTTTGGCGATGCTTCGTGACACTTCGTCCAGCGTGTCACCGAGCACCGCCAGCGAATAGTGGTACTCGCCGAGAACGAAATTCCCGTTGATCAGCTCATCGAGCGCCTGGTCGATCGCTTCGACCTGGGACACAGCAACATCTTCGCCGGCGATGAGCTGATTGCGCTGCCGCTCCAGCGCTTCCTTCCCTGTGGGTTTGTCCAGGATCGTGAAGCTCTGCGTCTCGATATACTCGAAGTCGCCGTACAGCAAGCCGTTGAGCATGCCTGGTTCGGTGTCTTCCGGATAATCCTTGAGGTCGAGCATCGCCGCGAAGCGCGTTTTCGTCGGCATACGAATCTCGACTTTCTCGGCACCGACAAACAGCCGCGAAATCGGCAGCGCCTCGCGAATCGGGCCAGCGGGCACGGGTTCGCGCTCCCAAACCCCGTTGACCAGATAGCCGAGCAACTCCAGCGCCGACGAATAGCGGCGCGAGGTCCGCCCGACGGGGCTGGGCCGGCGATAAACGCCAAGCGCAATCGGCTCGTACGGTTTGAGGCTGGATTCAACCTGGGCGGAGAGCTCCGTCATGACCTTCAATGCGTCGACCTGATCGCGTCGGATATCGTCGCGCGTGCGGCGTGCCGCACGGCTGAAGACACGTCCCAGTCGCGTGCGGTTTGGGCGGTAGACCACCGTCAGATACAACTCGTTGGCCATCATCCGGTAGCCCGAAAAGCTCCCGTAGTAGCGTGTCGCAAGCTCCTCGCAGAAGTGATTGCGGTACTGGGTCGAAAACTGGTCCGACACCCGCCGACGCAAACGATGCGACCACAGCGACACATGGCCGCCCGCGAGTCCACGCACGAACTGGTTGAACCCGTCATGCCGCGCGAGGATATCGGCAGGATCGGCCGCCTCAAAGGCGATGCCGGCGATCTTCCAGATTTGCACGTAGTCGCCTTCGCGCGTCTTGATAACGTGGTCGGTCACATGTGTCGAGTACGGGATATAGCCGGCAAGCGGTACTTCCCGGTTCGCGACGGACACGATCGGCATCTTTCCCGCCATCTCACGCCCTCCTCTTCAGGCGCACCGGCACATAGGCATGCACGCCCCAGAAGCGGCGATTGCGCTGGCACAGCGCCATACGAACGCGTCGCCCGTGCTGCGCGAGCCGCTGGTCGTCATGGCGCGTGATCCACCGCATCGCGACGAATACGGGAATCATCAGAAAGAGGATCGCGACGCCCAGCAGCGGACTGGCCAGCAGTGCCCAGATGGCCGGAATCAGCATGCCGCCGCCGATCATCAGGAACGGAACCAGCGGCACCCCCCACAGCATCGCGGGACGGGTGCAGCCTTTGAAGACGGGATCTTTGAGTGCGTGCATGGTTCGGCGCCGCCCAGATCAACTCGTCGGGATCAACATGCCGGCGATGACCGTCGCGCAACCGACGAACAGGCCGCCGATAAACACATTCGCGATATCACCGAACCGGGCGTGCTGGAACATCATTCGAAATCCCGCCCAGATAATGGAAATCGAACAGATCACGCCGCCGACGCTCAACAGTGTTGTCTGGATCATGTTCAGCAGCGCATTGACCTGAGATAGTTGCGCCCATGCCGGAACAACGAACATCAGGGACGAAGCGGCCAGAGCGATTGCGCGAGCCGTTCTTCGCCCGGATAGCAGTCTCACCATTCGCACATCGATCGCCCATTTATTGAATCGTATTCCTAAATACATGTCCGACTCCGCGTCGATTGATCACCACCTGATTCCTAAAATGAAGAGCTAGAACACCACTGCACTCGCGTCCGGTTCGCGCTCCGGATCCGCAACGGGCGACACCGCATTCACTCCGTCGTAATCCCGTCGCGATGGCTGCTGAATCAAAGATCGAGAGCGTGATGAACGGATAGGCGGCACAGAACCGATCGGTAAGACCGGAATTGGCACGATCTCCGGTACGGAAGACTTCAGCGTCGCGGCGTTCTCGACGACATGCTGTACGTAGCCCGTCCGGTAGCCGGTCGAGAAATTACCGCTCGCATAGCAGGACAGACCCGCGCGCAGCGCGGCTTGGACATCAGATTGATGATCGGTCAGTACACGGAACTCGCTGGCCTTCGCCGCCGCGCTAAAACAACGGTGGAGGATCGCCGCACCGGCCGCCAAGTTGCGGCACGGCTCAAACGCGTTCTCGGGGGTCATGCCGTAGGCCGGCCAATTCTCCCGATTCACCTGCGCGAGTCCGACGCTGAAGTTCCAGCCGGTCTCCTCCAACGCACGTGCTGTCGCGACCGCTTCGGCGGCACTCAATGGCTGTCGACGCAACCGACCGTGTACGACGCCAATCGCGTAGGGATTGAATCCAGATTCGGTCCGCACGATCGCCGCCATCGTGGTCGGGTTGATCTGCGGCGCACAGCGTTGCGCGATGGACAAGAAATCGAGCGGCATCATCGATTCCTCCAACCAAGTCGATTGACCTGCTGCAGGTGATCCGCTGTCGAATTTCCAATGTCATAGGTCGACGGTGCGCTGCCAGCGCCATAGAATTTCGTGACCGTCGGTCTCTGGTTTCCGACACGCCGCCAGACACGATCATCGAGTTGATAGTCGACCTTGGCGTTGATCGCACCAATTGCCTGCCACATACGTTCGCTCTGCTCCGACCCAGCCCAGTACAACATGGGTTCTCGGCAATAGCTGGAGTCGGCGAACGTGTTGGTCGCCGATCCGCCTCGCGCGCCACCTGTAGCGAAATCGCAAGTTGGAAACGGATCACCGTGTCGCAGCGCGTCCCATAATCTTTCGATTGGCGGTTCGCATTCCGCGTACTGCTCCGGGCCACCCGGATTAGACAGACACAACATCACCTGACAGCCCCAATCGTCCGCATGCGTCACATCGGGCCACGCCATGAACGTGCCAAGCACGACGGCAAGCGAAACCACACCGAACCGCACAGTTCGACGTATATTCGGAATCGAGGTGAACTTACACATGACACGCCTCGCTCCATTCCGACTGCAACGGGGCCTCGCGTATGGCATCGAGTCGTCGAGCGATCACATCGAAACACGCGCTCATGGCCATCCATTCGCGATGAACATTCACATCGCCCTGGACAAGTTCCGCTACCGATATCCCACATGCCTGCGCCCGCGGAATGACGTCGAGCCGAGGCAGCAACAGGTGGCCTGTTGGACTTTGATCATGCGGAACCAGCCATGCGCCCATGGGCACCTCGAACCAACCACGCCGAGTCTGCTGCGAGGTCGGCTCGATGCAGTTGGGCACGATGCCGATAAAGCAGAGCGACGGATTGAGGCGCGCGCGTACATCGCGCACGCCCTTGTCGCCGTTGACAAAATCAACGATCGGCTCCAGCGCGTCTGGTGACAACGTAACTGGACTGATCAGCGCATCCGCGAGCGCTGCCGCGCATACGGCACGCAAATCAGGCCACGGTGAACTATCGATCAGACAGATGTCGAACAATGCGTCGACCTGGGACAACAAGTGTCGCAAGTTGGCGTAACAACGCGCGCCGACCGGATCGTCCCGATACGCAATGCCGGCGATAGTGGCTGCGGCGAGCACCCCAATGTACGGTCTGGCCGTGTCAGATAGTCGATCGCGCCGAACATTGGATGACGGGCACTTCGTCATGCGCGCGCAGGTGCCGCGTGTGAGCGAAATGGCACTGCATGCCGGCTCGGCCAGATCAAGCACCAACACCCGGTATCCACGTACCAGACGAAGATAATGGGCGAACTGACACACGAACGTCGTTCTGCCTGTACCACCATGAGCCGAAGCCACTAGAAGCGATTTCATGACCGTGTTTCCTCGGATGAGCTCCGAGCGTCGACAGCCGTCCATGAAAAAGAGAACCCGCGGCGTCACAAAGACCACCGCGGGTTCAACGGGGAATCTTGAAACCCAACCAGCAAACAAAAAGCCTGCGATTGCGAACCAATCGCAGGCTTTCTCATGTGTGCTACGGCACACCTTTCACAGACATCGATGCATCGGGGCCGCTAACGCGTACTCGGTCGTGCTACGCACGTTGACCGGATCAGATTGTTGGCTTCACTGTAGGTCAGCCGTCACGGCGATTCAAGCGCCGACGCTCGCCAACAGAACGCATTTCGTTCCCAGTCGCGCCGCAATATTCCTTGCTGTTCCTATATTTAGTTTTTGTTCGGCAAGAACGTGATCTTGTCCACGACTCACCATCGCGATGCGCCTGCGCTTCGCTCTGCATGAGCGCCTATGCAACTGAACTCGCCGAACATTCATTCCGCGAACGCTACTGTGTGAACTTGCCTTCCTCAAGGGCGCGGGCAAGCGCGGACCGCGCAGCACGGAGTTCGAAATCGAACAGATGACCTGGATGGCGAACAATCTTCAGTCGTCGACACACGACCTCCCGACTCGCATGCCAGAGGTAGACCATCCGCAGAACCTCCCGATGTCGTGGCTGCAGCGTTCGCCACGCCCGGGTTACACGTTCGGCATCGCCGGGATCGTACGCGCCGCGATTCGACTGCCCCCAATTGCGAAGACGCTCATCGAGTGACGGCGATTGCTCATCGTGCTTCACCGCCATCTCCCCTGTCTTCCGTCTCGTGCGCCTGGGATGCTCGATATCGCGACGGATCGGCCAGGAATTGTTCGATATCGGTCGCCCGCCACCCTACCATTCGTCCACCAAGCGGAATGGCAGGCGGAAACGTTCCGTCTCGCATGCGCTTATAGATTGTCGATCTCGATAGGCCCGTGCACCGCTCGACTTGTCGGCGGCGCAAGATCGTTCGCGTTCCATCATCATTCCAAGACATGATTAGCCCTCCATATCCGGCACGAACATGGCCGGAACTGAAAGGCATTCAAGCAGCAAGGATGATCAGATACCAAACCCGTCGTACCGACGGGACATTCCGTCGGTTAAAAATGGTGTCTCTCCAGAGATTGCACGCGACATGCTCGTGATCCGTCGCATCGAAGCCTGGCAACGCCATCGCGTTTCGATACGACCTTTCCACAGTGACCGATGTGGTATTGGTCACGCGGAGGCTGAAAGGATGATCTCAGGATGCGCTTACGGTAAGCTGTTTGGCTTCACGGCGCCGCGCCCGACGTCGGAATGGGTGACCGGATCTGTCCGGTCATGAATCGTTGAAGGTCTTCCCATGCGGTGCAGTACCTGTGCATCGATACCGCCGCCAACTGCTCGTCATGGACGACTAACATCTGCTCGATCGTGGACTGCTCGCGATCGAGCAACAACCAGGCAGCGCCCTGCTCCGCACGTGCAATGCAGGCCTCCAAAGCGGCCTCGGCTTGCCGGTACAGGTTCAAATCCGCCCCCGCTCCCGTCTCGTTGCGCATATAGAATGCGAGATAGACGACCCGTAGCAGACAACTAATTTGCTCTTCTCCCCCGTGACCAGCCCTTACAGCGGCCAGTGCCATATGATTTTCGAGGGACAGCGCTCGGACCTTCGCGGTCGGCAACGGCAGAAGGTCGCCTTTGGTAAGCGGCTTGCGTCCCGCGCGTCGGACTATCGGCAAAACCATGAGCCATGAAGTGTTCGTGATGATGTTGGGACATGATACCGCGAGCCTCACGTCGAGGCAGAGCGCACCGTGCTCTGTCGAATCGA
This sequence comes from Burkholderia sp. Bp8984, assembly GCF_003853755.1. Lineage (NCBI taxonomy): Bacteria > Pseudomonadati > Pseudomonadota > Betaproteobacteria > Burkholderiales > Burkholderiaceae > Burkholderia > Burkholderia sp. Bp8984. The sequence goes on along the minus strand of NZ_QTQN01000006.1, from coordinate 145,340 downwards.
TGCGTGCGCAACGCAGCCGAAGTCGGATACCGGCCCGGCCGCGTTCTGCTGCAACGAAGCGGCGTAACTTAGAACTTGACCCGCATTCCGGCGCCTACACTATTGCCAGTCGACACACCTGTGATCGTGTCATAACGCCAAGCTGCATACACATCGGTCCGCTTCGACAACGGGTAGTCGTAGCCGAGCGCGAGCGTCGACCAACGGAGATGATCTCCGACCGACGGTCGCCGCCGCGTTCCCGCCCACGACATCAGTACGCTTCCTAACCCTATCCGAACGCTTGCCCCGAGCTGCACCGTATCGTCCGTGACGCGATTGTTGTTGTCCACGCGCTCGTACTGGGCGAACAGCTTGACCACACTCAACCGATACGCGCCACCGACCATCCATGCAGTCTGCGTAGTGGCGCCGTTCAGAAACAACGATGCCGTGTGCAGACTCTGCACGGCGGCCGTCGCCGAAAACGGGCCACCGAAATACAAGACGTTCGCGCTGTAGTTGGCCTGCCCGGCATGGCCGGCAACGCCAGCGTTGCTGTACAGCAGGCTTCCGGACAGACCGGCAACCTCGGGAGTCTGATAAAGGAGCGAATTGTCGATCGCCGTGTCGCTCTGGAGCGACGCAGCACCCATGGCCGAGCCAAGGAAACTATGGACGACAATCGGCGAGAAGACGAACGAATTGCCGAACGGATTGAACAGCAGCGTCGACACGAACAGTGGCGCGGTATTGCGCCCCAGCGTCAACGCTCCGAAATGACCGCTCAGACCAACGAAGGCATTTCGCCCAAAAAATGACTGTCCGGGAAACGAACCGGCCTGACCGCCGTTGATACGATAAAAGCTCTCGAGCGTGAAGACGGCCTTCATCCCCCCGCCCAGATCCTCCGTACCGGACATCCCCCAATACGAAGTCGTCATCCCGCCGGAGCCGACTTGCCACGCGTTGCCGGCTGCACCAGCAGGATGCACTTCGCCAATGAATGCGTCCGCTAGCCCATACAGCGAGACCGATGATTGCGCATGTGCGATCCCGGCACCGGTGCACACGCCCAACGTTACAGCCAACTTAGCCACGCTTCCCCGAAATGTTCTTATCTGCATGATGTCTCCTTCGTCTTTGTGATTGTTTGTTCGTGTCGTGCCGTCTTGGCATCGACACTGTTCAGTCCGGTCGAACACGCGCTAGCGGTCTACCGCTGTCGGCCAGCGCGATCGCCACTACGATCTCGTTCGGCGCTGGCGCATCGGCGAGCGTCAGCGAGACCGTGTCAAAGTGGTCAAAGCTCCACATGTCGGTGCAGCCGTGGAGCGGAATGTCCACACACGCGCCCGGCGCCGCACGCTTGGTCACAGACGGAATCAACGACGTCGCGCCTGGCAAGCTCTCGCGCATGGCCCTTCCCATGCGGGGATGCAAGAGCGCCGCCGCACATTCGAGCGGTACCGCGCTGCCCACGAGCGCTGCCTTGCCGTAGGCCTGAATTGCCGACGGCGTGACATCCAACGCCCATCGCGCCCGTCCGGTCAGCAACGTACCCAGCTCAGCGCCCAGTTCATAGAGCGACTCAAGCGCCGCAGTCGGCCCGTCCGCGTGCCAGTCGTCGAGCCGCAGAACCGCCGCCGCCACGACTTGCCGATGCGGCGGATCGACCTGTATTTGCAGTTCGGCGCGCCGCTCGAGGAGGTAAACGACGATTTTGGTGATGGGCGGATTCATATCCGCACCTCTACGACCTCAGTCTGGCCTTGCATTGCTTCTGGCGGAGCCGGAAACGGACCACGTGCGCACTCGTACGCCCGTGCCGCGCGCAGCACTAGCGCATCGCCGCCCGACGGCCCGATGATCTGTAGGCCCGTCGGTAACCCTCCAGGCAAACCACACGGCACGCTCGCCGCCGGCAACCCAGTCTGGTTACACCACGACGTCAACGGCGGCGCCATGCGCGAGTGCTCGGGCTGCCCCTGTGCGAGCGGCGGGGCACAATGGAATGTCGGCGTGAGCAGAAGGTCGTAGTCTTCAAAGAACGCGGCCATCGCGACCGTCAGCGCGTGGCGCGCCTGAAGCGCATCGACGAAGGTCGAAGTGAGGACGTCATCCCCTACCTCGGCCAGTGCACAGACATCCGGGTCAAGCTGCTGCCGCGCAGAGGGAGGAAGCTGCCGTGCTCTTTGCGCAAAGAAGACGGCCCACTGGGTCGCGTGCATGCGACTCTCCAGATAGCCGTCCAGCGGCTTCACGTCCGTTTCCTCGACCCGTGCCCCGAGTGCCTCGAACAGGCCCACCGCCTGACGGACGCTCACGGTGATGTCAGGCTCAACCTGTACGCCAGCAGGCGCCGGGCAATAGGCAATGCGCAACCCGGCGATGCCATCATCCAGACCGATGCGCAGATCGGGACAAGCAGAAACCAGTCTTCGCGCATCGCTCTGGCGGGCCATCACGGTCAGCATCAGCGCCGCGTCGCTTACGCAGCGCGCGATCGGCCCAAGCGTCGATAGGTGCGTCCAACTCACCGCCGCGCCGGCTGGCACAAGGTTGAACGACGGTTTCATTCCGACCACCCCACTCCAGCAGGCTGGGACGCGGATTGAGCCGCCGCCGTCGGTGGCCAGCGACAACGGTCCCATGCCGAGCGCAACCGCTACAGCTGATCCACCGCTGCTCCCGCCGGACGTGAGACGCCGGTCCCACGGGTTACGGGTAATGCCGGTGAGCGGGCTGTCCGTGACGATCTTGTTGCCAAACTCCGAGGTCGTAGTCTTGCCGAACAGCAGCGCGCCGGCCTGTCGCAGTCGCGCGACCGCGGGTGCGTCATCGGCCTCCGGCGCACTGGGTGACGTGAGCGATCCGTATCGGGTAGGCAGTCCGCGCACGGCGACGAGGTCCTTGACCGAAACCGGTACGCCATCCAGCAATCCACACGGCTCCCCGCGCATCCAGCGTCGCTCCGACTCGCGTGCGGCGGCCAGCGCGCTGTCCTCGTCGAGGCTGCACACGCCGTTGACAAGGGGATTGAAGAGCGCGACCCGGTCCAGAACCGCGGAAATAACTTCGACGGGCGAGAACGAGCGGCGTCGGTAGCCGACCATTAACTTCTCGACGTTCATTCCCAGTACGTCATTCATATGCAATCCTTAATAATCTAGAGAAATTAAAACGTGTTTGATTACCTCATTCCAATCCCTCGCACTGCGGTGAAATCGGTCCGGCCGAGTCCAACACCGCGAAACTATTGTCCGACAGTGCCCTGCCGATACGGGTTTGGCACAACACATGGTCGCCGTCCTGGCTCACGCCCGCCTTCCCCCGCGGCAGATTCAACGAAACACCCGGCAGCGCGACTTTCACGCGGGCAACGTCGACGCTGCCGGCCGCCTTGACAGCCGCTGCAAACAGGCGAAGTCCGGCATACGTGCACTCGCCGTGCGGGAGCACCACGGCCAACTGCCCTAACCGAGGGTCGTGTGGGCCAGCTTCATGTGCCGTGTAGCGCGCGAGAAAGTCCCGGTTCTCCGGGTTGTCGACACTCATGAAATACGAGGAAACGCCAATGATCCCGGTCGACGCGCCCGTGGTCGCGATCGACAGCGACTCGTGCGCAATGTCAGTCACCAGTTGCGGTTGCATGCCGAACGAGCGGTACTGCTTGACGAAGGTGACCGGGTCGTCGCCGATGCTGTGCCAGACAATCTGTGGGTGCTGGCTTGCGATCTGCTGCAAGACAGCACCATAATCGCGTGTGCCGAACGGCAACCAATACACGTTGAGAAACTGCCCGCCGTAACGCTTCACCGCTGCCTGCAGCGCGGGTACCAGCACCTTGCGGTTGCTGCCGATGTCCGAGACCACCGCGCAGACCGTTCGACCACCCTTGCGCATCAGCCAATCGATCAGTGGATCGACGCGCTGGTTGACAGTCAGGCCCGTAGTGAACAGATTCGGATCGCAGCGCCCCTCGTCGAAGTTCGGGTAGATCACGAGCCGCCCAGCGGACTTGGCGGCCTGCAACGCTGCTTCGCGCTCGGACGGTAGCACCATGCCGGTCAGGACCGCGACCTCATCGCGCATCAACAGTTGCCTGGCCTTCTGCAGCGTCACAGCAGTGGACATCTGGGTATCCTCGACGCTCAGTTGCAACGGGCGGCCCAGCAACCCACCGGAGGCATTGATTTCGTCGACGGCCAACTGCGCGCAGTTGCGGTTGGTTTCGCCCACGCGGGTGAGCGGACCGCTCAGCGGTGCAAGCAAGCCAATCTTAAGCGGCGCCGCGGCGCGCGCGAGCGACGGCACCACGGACGTGGCGAGTGCGCCAATGGCACTGAATAAGGCGGTTCGGGTAAAGGCGCGACGATTCATCGTAGTCTTCATCGGGTGAGGTCCAGGTGGGAATGCGTCGAATGTGGTGAAGAGATTGAAAACGTGTCAGACTCGGCGGCCGGCGACAGGTATTGCGCCAACGGATGAGCCCCCGCCGAACCGCTTCGTGGCTCGATGCGGCCGGCATGGGCAACTCGTCCATTCTTGAGCACGATGCAGCGCTGCGCGCTGCGCAGCACGAGATCGAGGTTCTGCTCGACGAGCAGCACCGAGAGCTGCGATCGGCGGCACAGCGTTGGGATGACCTCGCCGATCAGCTCGACCAGATTCGGCTGCACACCGTCGGACGGTTCGTCCAGCAACAGCAGTTTCGGCCGACCGCACAGCGCGCGGGCAATCGCGAGCACCTGTTGCTCACCACCGGACAGCGTGCCGCCGTGCTGCGAGAGTCGGGACTTGAGAATGGGGAAATACTCGAACACCTCGTCGAGAATCGCCCCACCACCCACAGCCTGCGTGCCCATCGTGAGGTTTTCGCGCACGGTCAGTTTGGGAAAAATCCAGCGCCCCTGAGGAACTAGTCCGATGCCGCGTCGGGCGATCGCATGGGTGCGCAAGCCGTTGATAGATTGCCCCTGAAACCGCACGTCACCTGTCACGCGTGGCAGCAAGCCCATGATCGCTTTGACCAGGGTCGTCTTTCCCACGCCATTGCAGCCGAGTACTCCGACAACTTCGTTTGGCCCGACGTCGAGGTCGAGTTGATGCAGCACTGCTACGTCGCCATACCCGGCAGACAGATTCTCAATGTGTAGCATGACCCGCTCCCTGACCGAGATAGATGCGCCGGATTTCTTCATCGCGCGCGATGTCCGCATAGGAGCCCCGTCGAACGATCCGGCCGCGGTGCATGACCCAGGTCTCGCACCGTAGCGCTTCGACAAAGCTCAGGTCGTGCTCGATCGCGAGTACCGCGCAGCGCTCGCGCAGACGGTGAATCAGGCATACGAGCCGCTGCGCATCGGCGACCGAGAGGCCAGCGGCCGGTTCATCGAGCAAGAGCAACGCGGGTTGGCACATCATCGCCATACCGATCTCCAGCCACTGGCGTTCACCATGCGGCAGGGTCATCGCACATAAGTTGGCCTGGTCCGACAGTCCTATCTCGTCCAGAATGGCGTCCGGGTTCGGCATCGGCGTATCCCGGTACGCGGCAACACCGAGGCCCGCGACGACGAGGTTCTCGCGCACGCTCATTGAAAGAAATGTATTCGTGCCTTGGAACTTCCGAACCACGCCGCGTCGGCAGAATCGGTGCATCGGCCGCCCCGTCATGCGCTCACCGGCGAGATACAACTCTCCGGCCCCTGGCGCGATCGCACCGGACAACAGCCCGACCAAAGTGCTCTTGCCAGCGCCGTTCGGGCCAATCACGCACAGCAGGTCGTGTGAGCCAATCGACACATCGACGTTGTCGACCGCGTGAATGCCACCGAACGCGCGCTGCAACCCTTCACCCTTTATCAGCGGCGTATCCATTACCGGCCTCCTTCCACGCGTTCGGCCCGATGTAAGGGGCTACGTCCCCGTCGAATTCGATCGATCCGACGTGTCCCGGCAATCAAGCCATCGAGTCGTACGCCGTTGGGCAGGAACAGCACGCAGCAGAGGAACAATGCGCCGAGCAGCAGCGGCCATCCGTCAGTAGTTGCGCTCGATACCGTTTGCTTAAGCAGCGTCAACCCGACGGCGGCGAGTACCGGACCACCGAGCGTGCCTTTACCGCCGATCGCCACCCATAGAATGACTTCGGTAGCCAGCACCGGCGAGAACACATCGGGCGCCACTACCCCCGAACAGGCGGCCATTAACGTTCCTGCAATAGCGGCAAGTCCGGCCGATGCGACGAACACCAGCAAAAGGTGTCCGGACGTGTGATAGCCGCACGCCTTTGCGCGCCATTCGTTCGTCGCGATCGCGGTCAGCACTTTGCCGTACCGGCTGCGGCATACGAACCAGGTCGCGACGAGCAGCACGGCAAGCACGATCACGACCGTGTACCAGGACCCGCGCGCCCCGCTCAAATCGAGCGTCTGCCCGACCGGTGAGAAGGACAATCCCGGAATGCCGAGGAGGCCCGTGTCACCGCCCGTGACCGACTGCCAGCTTGTCGCCAGTTGCTGGACGACAATCAGCACGGCCATGCTGATAATGGCGAAAAAGTGCAACCGCACACCGGCGAACAACAGGAAATAGCCCAACACGACCGCGACGACCATGGCACAGATCAGCCCTACGATCACTCCAACGGCGGACGTCTGTCCATATTGCACGGTGGCGATTGCGAAACCGTACGCGCCGAGTCCGAAGAAGGTCGTGTGTCCGAGCGTGAGCACACCAGCCCTGCCCCACAGCACGTCGTAGCTCAGCGCGAGCAGTCCCATGATCAGCGCATCCCGCACGGTCGAAAGCGGGTAGCTCCCCAGGCAATGCGGCAAGATCAATGCGGCAGCAACGATCGCGGCGCCGATTGCCATCGGAGAGATGTCTTCGATACCGAGCGCTGGCTGAAACAGCCAGCGGCGCATACTCGAAAGAAGTTGTCGCAGCATGATTCAACCTTTACCGTGGAGCTGATGGGCGGCGCTGAAACCGGGCAACAGCCCTTGTGGCCGAAAACGGATCAGAACGATGGACAGAATCAGCACGATCGCCGAGGCGAGCGACGGATCCACGCGATAGCTGAGCAGCGTTTCAGCCGTGCCGACGAAGGCGCTGCCCAGAAGACTGCCGGCGATCGAACCGATACCGCCCAACACGATTACGAAGAACGCCTTGGCCAGATAGGCGACGCCAAGATGGGACTCCACCGATATCATCGGCGCGACAAGTACACCGGCCAGCGATGCGAGTGCGGCACCGCCACAGAACGCCAGCCGGTTCAGCCGTCGCGTGTCGATACCGACGGCCTCCGCCATCGCGGGGTGTTGGATTACAGCACGCAGCTGAATTCCGAAGCGCGCATAGGCGAATAGCAGCCAGCAACCGGTCGTCACCACCGCTGCAACGCCAATCACGAAGAGTCGATACGCCGGATAGCTGCCCCCCGGCACGGGAATCGCCCCATCTACGGGCGCGTACACCAACATCGGATGTGTGCCGAAAATCAGTTCGAGGGCTTTCTGGACAATCAAGCTGATCGCGTACGTCGCGAGCAATGTGTCAAGCGGACGGTCGTAGAGCAGTCGGATCACGAGGCGCTCAAGGAACCACCCGAGCACCGCGCCAACCGCCGGCGCGACAAACAACGCGAGCCAGAACGCATGCGGCCCGCCCAACGATTGCGCCACTGCCAACGTGTAGGCCCCGATCGTCACCCATTCCGCGTGTGCAAGGTTCACAATGTCCATCAGGCCGAAAACAATGGCTAGCCCCAAAGCAATCAGCATCAAGATGCAGACGTAACTCAATATATTAAGCATTCCTACCATATATCCCTCGCAAGCTCACTCCAATCAAAGGGGCGCGCGCGATCTAAACGTGACACGTCACCCTAGCGGGGTCGACGTCCCCTGACTCAAACACCCCACCTTCCGCCGGCCCAGCGCTTGACCGACACCCCATAAAATTCACAATATATTGTGAATATTAGGACAAAACAAATCGAATTCACAATATATTGTGAATTTCGGAGCGAATGCTCCCCGATACTCGATTTGCCTAATCAAATCGAGTTGGCATGACCACAGAACCATTCATCAAAGCGCTCGGCAACGAGATACGCAGCCGTCGCAAAAGAAAAAAGCTGACACAGGTCGGGCTCGCTGTTCGCGCAAACGTCCATCCCAACACCGTCTCGCTCATCGAACGCGCTGAGACGGTTGCCGGACTCGAGGCCCTGCTCGTTCTGGCTGAGGCACTCGACACGCCGCTGTCGCAAATCATCAAAGGCGCCGAGGACCGCATCAGTATTCGTTGATCTGTTCTGTTTCGGCTCCCCATCTCTGCGGAGTTCTCCCCCCGTCGCAACACTTGCCGTAGCCCTACCCGCCAACACCGCACTATCAGCCGTGGTGGCGCACGCTCGGGGACGTATCTGACTTCGCCATCGAGCGAGCTGGAAGCGCTAGACCATACAGGCCGCTCTCGAGCGGCGACACCGTTCTTCGGCAGATTTATTATCACTAATCTACGAGCCTAATAATCAGCTGTCAACGGCCGTCATCGTCGCGTTTACCCTACAAATATCGACCGCATGGTGGCCTTGACATACACCATCATCGCACCTACCTTCAATTTATTATAATTAATTGGAGGCGAGATGACGAACAACCTTTGCGAGCTAACGACCCACGAGCTCAGCGCGCTCTACGAAAACGGTGAAGTCTCGCCGGTCGACGTCATGCGTGACGTGCTCGATCGCATCCAGTCGCTCGACCCGGCGGTCAATGCGGTCTGCGAAATTACCGACACAGCGCTCAGCATGGCAGAGGCCTCCGAAGCTCGATGGCGACGCGGCATATCCCTGGGGCCGCTTGACGGCGTACCGATCACCATCAAGGACAACGTTTCCATCGCGGGCGTCGCAACTCGGTTCGGCTCTCGCGTTACAGGGTCAGAAGCGTCGCATTCGGACAGTCCCTGCGTTGCAAGACTGCGAGAAGCGGGTGCAATCTGCTTTGCCAAGACCACGCTACCCGACTTTGCACACAAAATAGTCACAGATAGCCCTCTTACCGGTACTACACGCAATCCGTGGGATCTCACGCGTACGCCCGGCGGCAGCAGCGGTGGTGCAGCAGCAGCAGTTGCGCTCGGGATGGGCTCCGCAGCGATCGGGACCGACGGCGGGGGTTCCATTCGTATTCCCGCTGCATTCACCGGAACGTTCGGGTTCAAACCAAGCTTCGGGCGCGTGCCTCATGCGCCACGCGGCCCGTTCGGTTTGCTCAGCCACGTCGGCCCTATGACGCGCTGCGTCGAAGATGCGGCGCGCATCCTGACCGTGATCAGCCTGCCAGACAGCCGTGACTGGTACGCCCTACCGTTCGATGGTGGTGACTACGCACGCGGTCTGCAATGTCGGCCTGTCCCCGACGGTATCCGTATTGCCTGTAGCCCAACGCTCGGGCTGCCGATTGCGGTTGAACCTGGAATCCATGCCGCCGTGATGCGTGCCGCAATCACCCTCCGCGAATTAGGCGCCCGAGTTGATGCTGCCGACCCGCCCAGCATCGGTCGATGCAACGCCATCCATGCGACTCTCTGGCGCGCGTTTTGCCGACAGCTCACGTCCGGCCTGCCAAGTGGCATCGATGATCTGGATCCGACGCTACAGGCATATGCTCGTGAAGGAGAGGACGTGTCGCGCGAAACATTGCTTGGCGCGTTGATCGAACGCGGCGACCTAGGTGCGGCAGTCAATGCCTTTTTCGAGCGACACGATATCCTGATCTGCCCTGTGTACCCGCGTGTCGCCATGCCGCTCGCCGAGGTAGCGTCTACCAATGAGCTGTTTCCACATTTCACTGCATGGTGTAATCAACTCGGCTTGCCCGCGGCGAGTCTTTACGCAGGCTTAACGGACGACCAACTACCCATTGGCGTACAGATCGTCGGAGGCCGTCACTCTGATGCATTGGTCCTTTGGGTCAGCCATGAGCTTGAGGTCGCATTGGGAAGAGCGCCATTTGCTAAGATGACGCGCGCTCTGTCGGCTTCCGGCGCCAGCGGGGCGCGGATGATCTGAGACGCCCAAGCGGATTACGCCTCGATCGTAGCGAACTTAAGCTGATGCGTCATGCGGACGCTGACTGGCGGAAAGAGCCGCAACGTCCGCGCACATCCAAACTCATCGAATCGACAGCGCGCTGTAGGGGCGGGCAATCGATGATGTCACTGCCGCGTCGTCGAACCGACGCTCGTAGTGAATGTCAAAATTCACTGCCCATCATGACTCGCCGCGGTCGCCAAGATCCAATTCGGAGTCCAGCACCAGCTTCTGCTGCAGCGCAGCGTGCACTGTGCGCAACTGCGAATGCGCTTCGTCCATGTGCGCCGTCATGAGTTGCGCGACCGCGTCAGCATCTCGGCGTCGCGCGGCGTCCAGTATCGCGCGGTGCGCGGCAACCGTGTGCCGCCCGAATGCCTGATAGTCCTGCTGTGTCACGTTTCCCGCCACGATCACGAGCGTGTGCAGCATCTGATTGATGATCTGGCACAGGCTGCGCAGAAACGCATTCGGATGCGCGGCAGCCAGTACATCGTGGAAATGGATATCCTCGTGTCGCTGGTCGAGCGCCTCGGCGTGACGTGCCTCGAACGGCTCGCAGACGGACACACTACGCTCGAGCGCATCGAAGTCCGCGTCGCTCAGATGGGGAACCGCACCCGCCGCCACCATGGGTTCCAGCGTGCGGCGTACCGCATAAATGTCCTCGAGCGTGACGCTCTCGAAAAACAGATAGTTCTGCAGCGACTGGAATGCTCGGGCCAGTGGCACGCGCGTAATCGTCGCCCCGCCATCCGGCCCGGTACTCAGGCTCACGAGTCCTTGTATCTCCAGTGCCTTGAGCGCATCGCGCATCGAGCCGCGGCTGACGTTGAACATTTGCTGAAGCTCGGCCTCCTTGTTCAAGCGCTTTCCTGGCCGTGCCTGCCCGTCGTTAATCCAACGCTTGATCTGCTCGGCCACTTGGTCGCCGCGCTTGATTGCGCGCGAGCCTCGTTTATCCGGCTGCGCCGGCGACATCTTCTTTTCGGTTGTCGGTTTTCGCCCTGCCATATCGGTCACGTCCGTCGTTGGCCATTCACTGCTGTATTCCGGCGCCATTATCGGGCATCCGCGCCCGATACGGACAAATTTCCGGTTCCATGCAAGCCTCCCTCCCAAGGTTAGGAGTAGCCGGGATAGTGACCAGGTCCTACGCTGCAATCCGAACACCATACGCCGAGTACCCATCACTTCCCTGCACGTCGGTCACTCGATGTCGGTAGCCATCTGGAGAAATCCCTCATGTCACAGTCGGTGAAGTCGTCTCAGATGCAATCCACGCTTGCGACCATCCGGGCCAACCTCTCGGCCGACGGGCTGGAACTGGATCAGCTTGCTGCACGCATGCGTTTGCACGGCCCCGAAGCCGACCGGACAGGGCAGATTCCAGATGCAGTTTGCGCACCCTCGGACGTACCTGCACTGAACCTGAATCTCGTTCCGGCCGCGTACGGAGGTTGCACGGACGTGCAATCACTAATGTCGCGCACCACACTGATGGAATATCTCGGATATGCAGACGCGGCACTAGCACTCGCGCTGCCCGGCCCCGGCCTCGCAATGCCGCCCGTCCTCGCACTCGGCAGCGGCGAGCAACAGACTCGCTTCTTCAAACGATTTCGCAGCGACACACCGCGCTGGGGTGCGTTTGCCATTACGGAACCCGACTGCGGCTCGGATGCGACCGCGATGCGGACCACCGCTCGCAAGACGGCGCGCGGCTGGGTGCTGAACGGCACCAAGTGCTTCATCACCAATGGCGCACGCGCAGACGATGTCATCATGTTCGCCACCATCAATCGGCACGCTGGTCGCTTCGGTGTTCGAGCGTTCCATGTAAATCGCAATACCCCGGGCTTCTCCGTCGATCGCGTCGAGCAAATGGCAGGGCTGCGCGCCAGTCAACTCGCGGTTCTCTCCTACAACGACTGCGAAGTACCCGACGACGCACTTCTCAGACGCGGTAACGAAAAGCCTCTCAACGACGCGTTTTCGGGCGCACAACACGCATGGGACTACTTCCGCCCCCTACTTTCCGCGGTCATGGTCGGCGCATGTCGACGAGTACGCGATGATCTCGCGGCCTACTTCGACGCAGGCGGACATCCTGTGAATCAACGCCATCGCACTGCCGACGTGAACGAAGCTCTGCTCGATATCGATCGGCAAATCACTACGGCCCAGTTGCTCTGCCGACACGCGGCGTGGAAAACAGATCGAGGAATGGCCACTTCGGAGGACGCGTCAATGGCCAAGGCGTACGCGTCACAAGTAGCCGCCCGCATCACCCGAGCTGCAATCGATCTCGCCGGCCTTGACGGTATCGCTGCCTTTCCGTCGCTTGAGCAAAGTTATCGCGATGCAAAGGCCTTCGACATCATGGAAGGTACCGGGGACCTGCAGCGGCTCATGATTGCTCGCTCCACACTCCGCTCGGCTTCTCTTCCCTGGGAGGTCATCTCTCCCGCGCCGCACCGCTCTACAGAAGCGCACCCATCCTGAACCCATCCGAAACTTCGCACTGGAGATCGTTCATGGCAACCCATCCCGTTTCCCCCAGCTCCGCCAGCGTGTCCGAGACAGTGAAAGCTTGCTTGCTATCGGTACTTGGCAGCACCCTGAGCACCGATCTCATCGTAGACGACACCAACCTCTTCGATGTCGGTGTGGATTCGATGAATATGACGGACTTGCTGCTGCAACTCGAACAGCGCTTCGGTTTCACGCTGGCCCCCGAGGATCTATCCGCCGATCTGTTCCTGCGCTTCGGCAATCTCGTCTCTTTCGTCGAATCCCATGCGTCCTTCGACTAACTTCACTGGCGCCGAACCGCGCATTGTCGCCACGGCGCGATATATCCCACAGCACGATGTCACGGCCGATGCACATTCCGAACCATTCATGGTTTCCGGTGGGTCCGCACGCGAGGACGTGATGCAAGCAGTGTATGCCGATACGCTGCGGTGGCGCGACAGTGGTGCCCCATTCGGCGTGGCCGGTATTCCGTTGCCGCAAGCATCACGGGCTACTGAAAACCGGGTCGCTGCGGAATCCGACCAGACATTGTCCGACATGGCACTTGCCACTGTGCGAACGCTGCTTGACTCGTCATCTCAGGTCGAAGCGCTCACACTCGATCAAATCATCGTATGCACAACGAGCTTCGAGCATGATCTGGCATTGTCGTGCGCCTGCCGTCTCCACAGCGAACTTGGATCAAGCCGAGCACCGCTGGCGGTCGGCCAGCTTCAAGGCGTGTCGTTTCTGATGGCGTTGGAAATTGCCGTGGCGATGATGGCCGCTGACATCCGAATGAATACCGTCGTGATTGTCGCCGCGGAGCGCTGGCGCCGGCCATTCTCACGTCGCATAGGTGCACTGGTCGACATGGGCGACGGGGCCGCTGCCGTCCTGATCGCGAGACACCCCAGCCCCGGATGGCGGGTACGCGGGCTCACGGTACGGACGCCAGGAATCCCACCTCTGGCAAGCGAGCGCGAATCCATCTACACATCGACCCTCACGGATGTCATTGGCGAGACGTGCGCAAGCGCGGGTTTTCAACCTGGCAATGTCGACTGGGTACTTCCTGCGCCAGTCGACACTCATCTGGCTCACGAAATCCACACGCGCTGTGGATTGCGGCCCGAACGTGCCTGCCATATATGCATGGACGCGCCCGGCCATTTCTGCGCAGCCGACACGCCCGCGCGACTCGACGCGCTGCTGCAATCGATCAACCCTAACGAGGGACAACATGCCCTCGTTTGGTCTGCCGGTTTCCAAGGGCAGGCCGGTTGCGCTCTCCTTGAATTTCGTCGAGGTGGATCATGATTGCGTCGCAACAAGCCAACTCCCTTTCTCTATCTGGCATCGCGTTCAGCCTGCCAGATCGGACTGTGGATGCGCATCGCTGGGCGGAGCGCTGTGGTCAGCCGTCGACTCGTGCGCGTGCACTGATCGAAAACGGCGTAACGCAGTTCCACGACGCAGCTGGCGAATCGCCCGTGACACTTGCCGTCGACGCCATATCGTCCCTGCTGCGCAACACCAGAACAGCACCCGAAACGATCGATGCGTTCGTGTACACGCACACGATTCAGACCAGCGTTATCGCACCACCCGCGAGTACTACGCAACAGATCCAGTCCCAAATGAATCTGAACCGTGCGCTGGCATTTTCAATCATGCAACAGCACTGCGTCTCACCAATGGCCGCGATCCGTGTGTTGCAGGCGCTCGCCTCGCGACAACTCACCATCCGGCGAGCGATTGTGGTCTGCGCCGACGTGATCGGTTCCCACTGCGACCGGCTGCGGGCAATCCAGGATCTTGCGCTCCATAGCGACGGTGCCTGTGCGCTGCTGCTCGAACGAGGCGGCCACCAAAATGCCATCGCGGGCTTGCACTTGTATACAGACGGACGATCGTTCCGAGGTACGGACGAGGATCTGCAGCCGGTTCCCGACGATCGATACTACTGGTCTGCGTTCACGACCATGCGTGCCGCTATTCAGCAAGCGGGCATCACGACACGCGAGATTACGCACGTACTGCCTCACCACGCCAATCTTCCGGGCTGGTCCAGGCTGATGGCAATGCTAGCCATCCCTCGCGAGCGGCTCTTCACGGCGAACTTCGCGCCAATCGGCCACGTCTTTGGCGCCGATCCTTTCATTAACTTCCAGACATGTTCGAACCGGGAACCGGGCGGTTACTCGCTGCTGTTCTCATGTGGCCTAGCAGGGTGCTTTGGTGCAATGGTGGTCCGCCACTGATCAGCCCATCGATTTCCTTTCAACGCTCGACATTCGATCCGGATACCGTCATGAGAAACATACTCGACCTCGTGGAAGCGGCTGCAAGCCGCACACCTGATGTGGAAGCGCTCGTCTGCGGTTCCGCCCGCATAAGCTACCAAGATCTGGCTCTGCGCGCGCGCGGTATGGGCGACGCCCTCCACGCACTTGGGTTCACGGCCGGCGCGCGCATTGCGATTTATCTGGACAAACGTGTCGAGACGGTCGTGTCGATGCTGGGTGCCGCCGCGGCGCAATACGTGTTCGTTCCCATCAACCCGCTCCTCAAACCCCAGCAGGTCGCTCACATCATGCTCGACTCCGGTGCCGATTGCCTGATTACCAGCGCGCTGCGCGCGCGGGTCCTTGACGAACATGGTCTTACCGGCGTTTCCAACACAATCATCGTGGACGATGCCGGCTCCGCAAGCCGACATCTCCGAACAACAACGCACGTTCAAAGCTGGCCCGAGTCCGCAAGCGGAAATCGCACGAAACGCGATAGTGAAAATCCACCACAATCACCGGCGTCGTCCAATGTCGACACGGATCTGGCCGCCATTCTCTACACATCAGGCTCGACTGGATTGCCGAAAGGCGTGATGCTGAGCCACCGCAACCTGCTCGAAGGTGCCTGGAGCGTTGCTCACTATCTGAACAACGTCTCATCCGATCGAATCCTCGCCGCCCTGCCGCTCAGTTTCGATGCTGGCCTGAGTCAGCTCACATCGGCCTGGGCGGCGGGAGCCACCGCCGTGCTCATCAACTATCTGGCACCGCAAGACGTCATTGATGCCTGCGTGAGCGAACGCATTACAGCGATCACGGGCGTACCGCCATTGTGGATGCAACTGGCCCGTGCGGCTTGGCCCGAAACGGCAAGCCGGAAGCTGCGCTACTTCGCGAATACCGGCGGCAAGCTGCCGGCGCCCGTCTTGCAGCAACTCCGGGCATTGTTTCCGCAGGCCAAACCCTATCTAATGTATGGCCTGACCGAGGCATTTCGCTCCACGTTTCTCGATCCAACGGAAGTGGACCGCCATCCCGATTCCATTGGGAAAGCCATACCGAACGCCCGAATTCTGGTCGTGCGCGATGACGGCTCGCCTTGTGGACCGAACGAAACCGGAGAACTCGTCCATGTCGGAGCCTGCGTCACGCTCGGCTATTGGAATGATACGACGCGCACAGCCCAGCGCTATCGACCTTCGCCCGAGATGAAACCCGGTGGCGCGCCGCGAGATCGCGCTGTCTGGTCAGGCGATCTGGTACGGCGAGATGCAGAAGGATTTCTGTACTTCGTCGCACGCAACGACGCCCAAATCAAGAGTTCCGGCTATCGCATCAGCCCGGAAGAGATCGAAGAAGTCGTTCACGACAGTGGCCTGGTCATGGAGGCGGTTGCCTTCGGAATCCCTGACGATGAACTTGGGGAAGCGATCGTCCTGTTGGTTGTGCCGGTCGCCACGTGCTTCGATGCTCAAACGCTTCAGGCCTGGTGTGTGGAACATCTGCCGCGCTACATGGTGCCGCAACGCATCGTGGTCCGCGAGACAGTTCCGCGCAACCCCAACGGGAAATTCGATCGGGCCGCATTGCGCGCCGCCTTCGCCGGACCTGACGCCACTTCCGAAGTGAGGCAATCATGAATGCGCTGTTTGGCGAGCGTGAAGGTGTTCTTACCATCGGCGGCGTCGAGATCAATCGCTTGGCGGACCGTGCAGGGCGCACGCCGTTCTTCGTCTATGATCGCGCAACGCTCGACGAGCGTGTATGCACGCTGCGCGATACGCTGCCAGCCGGTATCGACCTACATTACTCGATTAAGGCGAACCCGATGCCCGCGGTAGTCCATCACCTTGCGCCGCAGATGGACGGGTTCGACGTGGCATCGGCCAATGAGATGGCACTTGCGCTGAATGCAGGCATGCCCGCGGAACTGATCGGCTTCGCCGGGCCCGGCAAGAGCCGCGACGACTTGCGTCGCGCCGTCGCAAGCGGTGTCAACATTCACCTCGAATCGACCACGCAGTTGCACCTCGTGACTGCGCTCGGCTGGGAGCTCGGCGTGCAGCCCAAGGTCGCCATCCGAGTCAACCCAGACTTTCACGTCGATCACAGCGGCATGCGCATGGGTGGGGGGGCCACCCCTTTTGGGCTCGATGCGGGGCAGGTGCCCGAGCTACTGCGCGAGCTCGATGCAAGGGAAGTGGCACTGGCCGGCTTTCATATTTTCTGGGGGTCCCAGTGTCTACACGCCCCGACCGTCATCGAAGCTCAACGCAAGAGCGCGGATCTCGCCGTGAGATTGGCCGGCGGCCTGCCAGTCGCGCCGCAATACGTGAACTTCGGAGGAGGTTTCGGCATCCCCTATTTCGCGGGGGAAACACCACTCGACCTCGATGCGGTCACCAATGCCATGCATGATTGGCTCGACGTATTCCGCGGTCGTTTACCGGGCACACGCACGGTCCTGGAATTTGGGCGATATTTGGTCGGGGAAGCCGGCATCTATGTCTGCCGAGTGATCGATCGCAAGGTATCCCGAGACCGAACGTTCCTGATTACCGATGGCGGCCTGCACCACCATCTGGCTGCATCGGGAAACTTCGGGCAGATCCTGCGCCGCAATTTTCCGGTCACTATCGGGAATCGCCAAACACAAGCCCCGACGGAGCGTTGCCACATCGTCGGATGCCTGTGCACGCCCCTCGACCGGATCGCCGACGACGTGCTGCTTCCCGAGGCTCGCATTGGGGACTTTGTGGTCGTCTTCCAATCAGGTGCGTATGGACGCTCGGCCAGCCCTAGGGACTTTCTCGGCCACCCTGATGCGATCGAGATGCTCGTCTGACCACCCTCGTCCTTTGTGGAGGATTGTGATGTTCTCCCCCGACTCCTTCCCGCCAGGGCCCGCTCCGGCGCCGTGGGCACTGACCGATGATCAACGCAACCTCTATATCGCGAGCCAACGCTTCGCGCGCGACCGACTGGAGCCCCTGCTTGCCGGTTCACCCAGCGTAGCAGCGTGGAAAGAAACCGTCAGACTCGCTGCCGCAACACTTGATCTTGGAGCAATGGTTTTACCCGAGGAACACGGCGGCCTGGGAATCGACCGTCACGGCCTGGCACTTGTTGTCGAAGCGCTCGCCGCTGGACCGCTTGAGCGTGCGTTGGAGTTGACGCTGACAGCACCCGCGCTCATGGTGCTCCGGACGCACAATGAACTCGGTCCAGTTCTGGCTCGGCCAGTTCAGGCGTATTTTGACGGCACAACAGCGATCGCGTTGTCCGTGCCCGGCATCGACAACGCAACAATATGGCAACTCGGTCCACTGGGCGACGCTGTGACCCTCGCCATGCGGATAGATGACAAGCGGCGCCTCCTCCTCACCGAGCGCCCACGTGATCAGCGACCTTCGAGATCGGCAGGCATCGCGACGCTCGGCACCCTCGTTTTGGAGCAATTGCATTCGGACGAAGCCGCGGCCGAAACGCCCCTCGCCGTGATTGCGCGAGCCGACAGCGATAGCGTTCCTCCCGCGCAAACGTACATGACGGAAATCGGCCTCTATCTAGCTGCGCTCTTGACGGGCGCCATGCAACATAGCGTCCGGTTCGCGTTCGATTACGCGACGACTCGGCAAGCGTTCCGAAAGCCGTTAGCAAGCCACCAGCTCGTCGCGGCGCGATTATCCGACATGCTGATCGTCACCCATGGCACTCACCTGTTTTTGCAGGCAGTAAGGACGGCTCGCCCGTCGGCGCCGGTCCCGTTAGTCCGTCAGTTACTGCGACACGTCGCGGCCGAGTCGGTCAGCGTCAGTCGCGAATTCGTGCAGCTTTGCGGCGGCCATGGTTATGTTGAAGGGCTCCCGCCGGCAGCCCGCCTCCAGACGGGCCACTGGTTTGCCTTCCTGCTGCAGTGCATCGACACAGCGCTCGGCTGGCTCGCGGAGCCGCGGATGGCGAATGAGGAGGTCGACTGATGATTGGCTGCGCCCCTACGGATGGCACGCCTCAGCCCTCAATGGACAACGCTGCATCGCATGCAACGTCCTCCACTTTCTGGCTACGCGAACCAGGGCTGAATGACATCGACGACATCGTCGCCTGGCTCGCCCAGCCGACCATCAGCCGGTGGTTCGATTTCGGGCTCGGCCGCCAAACCCTACCCGCATTGGCGGTGCAAGCAATGGTCCATAGCGGACAGCATCGAATACGCGTATTCGGTTCGGTTGGCTATACAGTGCCGAGCGGTATAGTCGCCGTCAGTGATGTCACGCATCGCTTCGCGACGGGCTCATTTTGGATCCTTCGCGACCGGTCGCGGCCAACCTGCGTCAATATGGCTTTCAACGCAGCAACATACCTCCTTCATGAAGCGTTCGTCCGTGATCGGCTGCGGTGCATCACTGCATGGGCTGTCGACTGCAATGTTCCGTCGCAACGTCTGCTCGCGCGCCTAGGTTTTCGTCTGATCGGACAGCAACGAGACTGCCATCTCGTCGATGGCATGCGCGTCGGGCGGCTCCTTTACGACCTGCTGCCCGACGACCTCGCGCTACCACGCGCACCATGAATACACCTGTGATCACGGCACTTGCCAGCTGTGTGCCGCACACAGTCGCTGTACAGCGTGAGCGCGGAATCGAGCTGACGCTCAGTGCTCCGATGCGGTCCGGTTGGCACGCTTGGGTCGCGTCGTGGCAAGCGGATTACGCCCCTCACCCCACAAAGAAGGCAGCTTCAACCGGAAGCGCTGCAATCAGCACAGCGCCGGAGGAATTTCGTTGTGTCCCTGTTGAGCGCGATACCGATCTATCCGGGCTCGCCGCGAAAGTGGCGCAGACAATATGTGCTGCGCGGCCAGCCAATGCAGCGCCGATCGATATTGCAATGTTCTGCCACAGTAGCCTCAACGAGCACGTGTCCACAACGACCGCTGGACGCTTGCGTGCAGTAATCGGCACGCCCTGCTTCCCGTTCTCCATCTCCCAACAGCAGGGGGCCTCCACGTTCACGGCCCTCCAGCTGGCGAGTGATCTGCTGATTGCGGAGCCCGAAATCCACACCATCTTGATCGTCGCTGCCGAAAAGTGGTGTTCGCCGTTTTCGAGATGGACGGATCAGGGAATTGTGCAGGGCGACGCAGCCGGTGCCATCCTCGTGGAACGTTCCAGACCCGCGTCTTGCGGACTGGTGGTGATCGACGCACGCGCCAGCCGCCTCCACCGGTTCGCGCCACCCGCCCCGCTCTCAAGCCTAGACATCCGCACCGATTGGGTTCCGGCGCTGCAATCGACGATCGACGCGATACTGCTCCGACACGCGCTTCAGCCGAACGACCTCGACACCGTCGTAGGAGCAGGAATAGATCCCCAGCTTGATGAAGCTATTTGCCGACATCTCAGTCGCCGTGTCGTTGAATTTTCCGACCGCCACCGCGCCCATCTAGGCGCAGCCGAACCTATCGTGCGGCTCGCCAACGCACTCGAATCTCACGACCTGTCAGTGTGCGATCGAATCCTGACGTGGGGCGTCGGCCTGGGCGGTTTCGTTGGTTGCGCACTGTTCGAATCGCATGGCAGGCCGCACTTATATCTCAACCCGTCATGAGCGCTTCTATTGGGATCGTCCATACCGCTTACTATCTGCCTGAGCCGGCCGAAGATGTCCGCAGTTGGGCCCAACGAACCAAGCAGTCCGTCGAGACCGTCAAACGCCTCGAAGAAGCGGGGGTACGCTCGTTCTATGAAGCTCGGGGACAGACTGCGCTTTCGCTCGCCGCGAACGCCATCCAATCGCTCGTTCGTGCGACCCATCTTGCTCCCGACACGATCGATTTTCTCGTCTACGCTCATACGCTTCAGGGCAGTATCGCCCCTCCGCCCCTATCCCTGCCACGCCTGCTATGCGAACACTTTGGTTTCGAGCAGGCAGAGGCATTCTCGTTTGCGCAACAGCATTGCGCCTCATCACTGGGCGCGCTACGGATCATTCGCGCGATGTTTTCCGCCCGTCCAGCTATCAACCGCGGCCTGCTGGTCGGCGCAGACGTCATGCCCCTCGCAAGCGATCGGTCAATAGCCGGGGCCGGATTGCTCAGCGACGGCGCATGTGCGGTGCTCGTCGAACGCAATGCCTCGATCAATCGATTGGTCTCACTGGCCTTTCACGCGAGTGGAGAAGGTTGGCTAGGCACACTGGGAGAAGATGAATCGCGTTTCGGAGCTCAGTACTTCTTTGCGGCGCGTCGACTCGCGACGCAAACGAGCGCTGAGGCGAATGTGCCCCTAGCTGAGATTCAGCGCATCTTGCCTTCCCATCTTGATCTGCCAACCTGGCGCCGAACTGTCGCATCGCTCGGCCTTCCAGCACGATGCCTGTTTACTGACAACTTTGCTCGCGTCGCGCATGTGACGGTCAGCGATCCATTCATCAATCTCGCCGACTGCGATGATCTGGTTTCCGGTAAGCCTTTCCTGCTATGCGCCCGCGGAGTGGGAGGATTTTCCGCAGCGGCACTCTTCGTTCGCTAACAGGATCGTTGAATTCAGGAAATTTCGCCGATGGCGCGGTACGCGATCGCTAAATACGCTGCAATATCGTTCTCGTTCCGAGACGGTGACTTTTAAAAATAAAATCGC
The DNA here is from genome assembly GCF_003853755.1 of Burkholderia sp. Bp8984. Taxonomy (NCBI): domain Bacteria; kingdom Pseudomonadati; phylum Pseudomonadota; class Betaproteobacteria; order Burkholderiales; family Burkholderiaceae; genus Burkholderia; species Burkholderia sp. Bp8984. The sequence goes on along the minus strand of NZ_QTQN01000006.1, from coordinate 123,795 downwards.
GTATTAAATTATTACAATCTATTGGATGACGTTCCGGTTCAAACCATTAGACTCCACATTAGCTACGCACCCAACGTCCATCTCGACGCAACCTCCGACGTCGGCCATCGCATAGCGGGTGCGCAGGTATTCAGCACCCCACTACCATACCGTTTGCCGGAGTCGCTGCCACAGTGATGGCGCCCTGCTCCAGCATTTCTCTTGAATGCCACTAGGCAATAAGTGAGGCAGAAGTCATGAGAACGCGATTTCGCCATCGCACAAGCAAAAAAGCGTCCAAGCCACCACCGTGGAATGTCACATTAGCCACCCGAATGGCACCAATCCTGTCTCTCTTTACCGATACAAAGGATATTTCTTCTCTTTCTGACTTGCTTGGCAATGCGGTGCTTCCATTGGGTTTTCCATGTTACGCCGTCACACGGATCTCCCTGACTTGCATTCGCTCTAGACCCAGCATGTCTATGGAGGCAATCTGCTCGCATTATCCCAACAACTGGGTGCAGCACTATCTACAGCACAACTATGGCTCCGTTGATCCCGTACATCGAGCGGCTTTTACTTCCTCAGGACCTTATCGCTGGGGCGATATTACCGACTTGAACCATGCTGAGCGACATGTGCTCGTGGAAGCAGGCGACGCCGGACTCAAAAACGGGCTGAGCATTCCAATTCGTGAGGTCGGGGGCAGTGTTTTGCTCATCAATCTGTCAGGGCCATCATCCCGTATCAATGCAGGGACGAGCCGGCAGCTCGCGAGCGTAATCAGCAATCTATTTCGTTTGGAGCTGGATCGGCTCGCCCCTCCCCATCCAAAGGCGTTTATTCAGCTTTCCCCGCGTCAGCGCCAATGTCTTTCATGGGTCGCGCAAGGTAAAACATCGTCGGATATCTGCATGATTCTCGAAATATCCCGCCATACCGTCGAATATCATATCACTGAAGCAATGAAGGTCCTGAACGTGAATAGCAGGATAGCAGCCGCCGTCATTGCCTCCAATTTCGGCCTACTTGATTAGCCCTCTTATTTTCAGTCGAAGTTTTCCGAATGATTTAACCATGACGCCGCATCTCTCGAATCCCATATATTGAATAACCCTGGATCAGCCAGAGATCTTCAATCTCGCACGGATTATGCACGGCCAAGATTCATTTGCGTCTCCTCCCTACCTAACTAGTTCCGGTTGTTGTTTCGACTTGATACGGTGGCGCCCATCGACAAACGATGGAGAACGCAAATGCCACTCATTATCGCGGGTAGGTTGAGCGACTTGCCGCTTGAATTTCGTGATGGACTCGGCGCATTCCGGTACGACGTGTTCGTGCGCCGCCTCGGCTGGCCGCTACCTGATGTTAAGGAAAATGAAACCATAGAATGGGATCACTTCGATGGCGAAAACACCATTCAGATTGTTGAACTTACTCCCGAAGGGCAGATATGTGGTTGCGCACGCCTGATGCCAACTACCGCCCCATACCTGCTCCGAGAACTACTTCCTCGATCGTCGGACCTCGACTTTCCCTCGTCACCCACCGTATGGGAGCTATCGCGGTTCGCCGGCTCGGGCATGCAACTCTTTCCCTATGTTATGGCCGTCGCCGCATCCCTCGGCGCGACCCGCATCATTGGTGTCGTCACCCAGGCCATCGCACGACTGTATCGCCGCTTTGGCCTTGATCTTCAGTATGTGGGACCTCATCCGGAGACCGCTAGCTCTCCATTCGTCGTCTGTGCCATTGATCTCACGCCCGCCGCGTTCGCCAAACTTGGATCCGATCTCGATAGTCTCCGCTCTTCAATCACGTGGCATCGTCCGCTCACGCCGAATGTTCATGGCTCAGTGGTGGAGACGGTACCACGCGCTGCTCGTTGCGCGGCAGACGTGCAATAGGTCCCCTCCCGGCGACGACCGTCGCGCTTCGCCGAAATTAGTGCGCTCGACTTCCACGACTACAACTAGGATGTGGATCGCCGGTGGTGATGCCGGTTATCCGCATCCTTTACCCAATCCGGCCGGATGGCGGATGCGTAGGCCTGACCGGTGCGTGAACCTTCGCCGCTTGCCTGTGCCCTCAGTCCGAGACGTTCATCAATCGCATGAGCGACAGTCGAAGATTTTGGCAGACGACCGTCATCGCAGTCCGTCCAGAACGCATGCATCGCGTCGAACAAAACTGAGAGGATCGCGGTCAGGTAAGGCAGGCGAACGACTACACCGCCTCCCATCGAATTGCCGTCAACAGGACCGTAGTGATCGCTCGGCACGTCGGCCGGCAGGTCTATCCGCAACGCGTCAAGTTCACGCTGCAATCGCTCTTCAACGCAGTAGTGTGCGGTCGCCGAGTTCGCCAGGACCTTGCCAAGCTCGCACAGCTTCTCGTCTTTCAGTTGAACGCATCTTGTGAGACGACGAATCTGCGTTTCGGCCCTTCGCAAACGGATCTGTAAGGTCGCGCAATCGCACGCCGGTGCCGAGCATGCGCTTGTATCACTCAATCGCCAAACATTATCGCGTTGCTCCATAGCAGGCCTCGCCTCGAACGTGGCGATATGTACTCCACACACCGCGAGAAATCGGACCGATGATGCACCGACCTGGCCGGACTCATCGCGCCGGCGCAAATCGGTTCATCTTTTTTCGTTCCTTCACGCAGCAATGTCAACTGTGAGGATTGGGGGGGTACCGATCAACGCATCTGCGAAGTTGAACGATATGGAAAAACGAAACGTCCCACCACAACATCGGCGCAGAATTGGTCTGTCAATTGCACAAGATCCCGCACGTCCCGAAGAAATGAAGCGGCTTGCCTGAAGTTTCACGCTTTAGCAGAGCCGGCGATAACACAATAGGCCTCCTGATTGTGCCTCCAACGCAGCCTGATGGAGACGGTCCCAACAGGCACCGGAAGATCAGTGCGGTTGAGCGCACATCGGCGCACAGCGGGCGACCGCCCAACAATCCGCTGATGATCGTCGGCAATTTGCGTATCCAACCGAAATAGCCCAATGTACGGCTTTCGATTGCTCCGCCAGATTCGTGGCCTCGGAGACGATAAATGATCGACTCCGGGTCAAAACGATGAGAAAATCGCCCAATAGTTCCAATTGTGCTGCAGACAATGACATGTCGCAGACCCGATGCGCCGCGCCGAATTGGACTCTTCGAAGCGACGATTTCAATACTGTTTCTTTTAACCACGTGGAGTGAAGAATGGCCACCTATCAAGAACTGAAAGCCAAGGCTGATGCACTGCTCGTGCAAGCGGAAGAAGCTCGGCAGGCCGAACTAGAGACTGTGCTTGAAGAAGTTCGCGCGCGGGTTCAGGAGTACGGACTCACGCCGGACCAGATCTTCGGCCGTAAGCGCGTACGTAGCGCGAATGGCAGCCAACCCGCAACGCCGAAGTATCAGGATCCGAAAACGGGCAAGACGTGGAGCGGGCGTGGCCGCGAACCGTCATGGATCAAGGGTAAGAAACGCGATCGCTTCTTGATCGCCGAATGATCACGGCAGCGTAGCGATCGGTCGCCCTACGGACACCCTCTGGGCCCGCGGCTTCATGCTGCAGACCCAGTTGAATCTGTATCAAGCCGTGCCGGCCCAACCGATTCAGATCCGCCTTATCTGACCAACGTTGAAGACTTCCTGCGGTCCATTGGAATCCATACCGTTCGTCTCCCCGGCGACTCGATTTCACACATAGCAGCGATACCGCCAGATGTCGATGAATTCGGCATGCATTGCATCAGGATCAAGCGACATACCGACGACACAACCTCGCACTCGCGATACCGGGCAAGTGCGAACCCGCCCGGCCCGCAGCACCGTTTCAGAACAGAAGCAGCGTCGATTTAGGCAGCGAACGTTTGCGGCATGACCGGCGCCATTGACGCTTCAAGCTTGCACCCGCTTGAACAATACGCCCCCCAGTCTTCCATCATGAGCCGCCGTCTTTCGAGTTGATCACGACGCCGATAAGCCGCTATCGTCTGCGAAGTAATGACGTGTGCCAAGACTTCCTCTGCCAGAGAATCCGGATAGTCGGTGCATTCGGCGACCCAGTCACGAAATGTCGACCGAAAACCGTGCACGGTGATCCCAGAGTACGACATGCGTTTCAACAGGGCCAACATTGCCATGTTCGACAATGGGTGCCCTTCCGTGCAACCGGGAAACAGATATCCATATTTGGCCTTCGGTAGCGCAGCACGCACGACTTCGACGGCTCGCTGACAAAGCGGCACGCGAAGCGGCCGACCGCTTTTTGTACGATCGCCCGGGATGCTCCAGATACGACTGTCGAGATCGAATTCGTCGACCCGTGCAAATCGTGCCTCGTTCGTGCGAGTCGCCGTGAGAATAAGCAAATGCAGCACCCGTGCCGCGCGTCGGGGACGAAGTTCCAGTTCCCGGATAAACGTCGGCAGGTCTTCCCAAGGCAACGCCGGATGATGCTTTACCTGCGAGCGTTTCTTTGACCGGGGTAACACCAGTTGGAGATGATCTACGTACCGAGCAGGGTTGCCACCGGCGCGGTGCCCCATCACGGTCTCCGCGTCGAGGATCGCCTTGATGCGACCGCGCACCCGGCGTGCCGTTTCTGCCTTTTTGGTCCAGATCGGCTGCAGGATACGCACAATCATCGCGGTGTCGATGTCGCGCACACGCACATCGCCGATGATGGGATAGGCGTACGTCTCCAGTGTGTTGCCCCATTGCTGGACATGCTTGCGGTTTCGCCATTCCGGCTCACGCGCACGGATGAACGATTCAGCCGCGTCACGGAACGTCACATTGGCATCGGTCGAGATATCGAGCCGGTGGCGACGCTGCTCTTCACGCCGTGCGAGGATGGGATCGATATGGTTTTCGACCATCTCGCGATATCCGCTGACCAGCTTCCGGGCTTCCCCAAGCGAAACCCGCGACAGCGGTCCGAGGCCCATTTCGCGCACGCGCCCATCGATCGTGAAGCGAAACACCCATGAGCGTGCGCCGCTATCGGCGATCTGCAGGTAGAGGCCACCGCCGTCTGCGTAATGGCCTGGATCGGCCACCTTCGCGACGCGCAGTGCGCTAAGCCGATGCAAGTGTCGTCCCGCCATGTTGTCCTCCTTTCCTACCCACAAAACCCAACCCGCTACCCATGTTTCATGGGGAGATTGTGCAGAGCCGTGGCGGAAGGCAGCCGGAGTCGAACCGACCCGGGAGTGTCTGACACCCCCAACCGGGTTTGAAGCCCGGCCGTACCACCGGATACGAATGCCTTCCGTGGGGAAAAAAACCAAAGAACGACGAGCGCCTACGCCTGTACACCCACCCAACCGCTGTCAGGCCGCAGGAAGTGAAGATCGCGGTGGAAGCGAGTATACCCAACCCGATCGAAGAACTCGAGAATCTGGATCGCGCGCTTGCGGCCGAGCCCCGTCGCGTCGCGAAACGTCGCCGCGTCGAGCCCGCCGCCGCGCGTCGGCGCGAGATGCGCGACCAGCCCGGCCAGCTCGCGCACGACATCCGCGTGATAGAACAGGTCGCGCACGACCTGATGCACGTCGCCGCGCCGCGCGAGCTTGCGCAGCAGCGTGCGCACGGCCTCCTCCTGCGCGCCCGTGTCGCGCGCCAGATCGCGGACCCACGGCGGATCGAAGCGCCCCGCATGAATCAGCGGCAGCAGTTGCCGCGCCAGCGCTTCCTCGCGCGCATCGAAACTCACCGAATGCGACGGCAGATGCAGCCACGGCCCGCTTCGCGCCACCTCACCGCCGTCCACCAGCGCATCGACCAACGCACGCCACAGCGCATCGCCGACGAGCGGCGCCGCCATCCGCCGCAGGCGCGCCGCATCGAGCCCCTGCTCGTCCGGCACGCGTTCGTGATACGCGCGCAGCGTATCGATCGCCCGCGCCTGCAGCGCGTCCCAATGCACTCGCGCGATCACCGTGCCGTCGTTCGACGCGCGCTCGCGCTGGCCGATCGCCAGCGCGTCGTCCGGCAACGCCAGCACGTCGGGCGCGAAGCCCGTCAGGTGCGTGAGCATCGCGCTTGCGATCCCGAGCGGCGCCTGCGCGAGCAGCGCATCGAGCCGCCCTTCGTCGAGCCACGCCGCCAGTGCGTCGAGCCATGCGCGGCGCGCAGGCGTGCGACGCTTGCGTGCGGGACCGAACGGATCGAGCACGCGACCGCCGCCGACGGTGCGCGTCGCCTGCGGATTGCGGACGATGAAGCGATCGCCCGGCAGCGCGAACACGGGTTCGTCGAACACCAGTTGCACGCGCATCATCTGGCCCGCCGCGAGCGTATCGCCGTCGAGCAGCGCGACGTGCGCGACGCGATGCAGCGTGCCGAGATGCACGTGCAGCGGCGCCCAGTGCGTCAGCGTGAGCCCCGCATCGGCCAGCAGCGTCAGTTCGACGTCGAGACGCGGCGACGTCGCGACGAGCCGCGCATCCGCGACGGTATCGCCACGCTCGACGTCCGCACGGTCGACGCCAGCCAGGTTCAGCGCGCAGCGCTCGCCCGCGCGGCCCGCGTCGACCGGCCGGTTCTGCGCATGGATGCTGCGCACGCGCGCAGCACTGCCGGTGCGCACGACCGCGAGCGTGTCGCCGGTCGCCACGCGGCCCGCGAACGCGGTGCCCGTCACGATGGTCCCCTGCCCGGCGAGCGTGAACACGCGATCGACCGCGAGCCGGAACAGGCCGTCGTCGCGGCGCGCACGCCATGCGAGTGCCGCATCGGCGAGATGACGCTTCAATGCGGCGACGCCCGGATCGTCGTCGCGCGTCGCGCAAGTTTCGAAGATCGGCGCGCCATCGAGCGCCGAGCCGTGCAGCCACGTGGCGATCTCGTCGCGCACCGCCGACAGGCGCGCGGCGTCGACCCGATCGCACTTCGTCAGCGCGACAGCACCATGCGCGACGCCGAGCAGTTGCAGGATCGCGAGGTGCTCGCGGGTCTGCGGCATCACGCCGTCGTCCGCGGCGATCACGAGCAGCGCGAAGTCGATCCCGCTCGCACCGGCCGCCATCGTATGAATCAGCTTCTCGTGGCCCGGCACGTCGATCAGGCCGAGCACGTCGCCGTTCTCGAGCGGCGTATACGCATAGCCGAGCTCGATCGAGATGCCGCGCGCCTTCTCTTCCTTCAACCGGTCGGTATCGACGCCGGTCAGCGCGCGCACGAGCGTCGTCTTGCCGTGATCGATATGTCCCGCGGTACCGACGATCATGCAGCCGGCCCCGCGGCCTGCACGCATTGCGCGACGAATGCCGCTTCGTCCGCCGCTTCGAGGCAGCGCAGGTCGAGCCGCAGCGCATTGTCGGCGATGCGGCCGATCACCGGGCGCGGCCATTCGCGCAACCGTTTCTCGAGCTGCGCGAGCGCACGGCCGCCGCGCTTGCCGTCCGGCATGCGCACGACGAGCCCGGCGCTCGGCAACTGGTCGACCGGCAGCGCACCGCTGCCGATCTGGCTGAACATCGGCTCGACCTGCACGTCGAAGCCGCCGCCGAGCGCGGCCTGCAACGCCGGACGCACACGCTCGGCGGCCTCGGTGATCTCGCGCTGCGGCCGCGTCAGCAGACGCAGCGTGGTGAGCCGCTCGCGCAGGAATTCCGGCGCCTGGTACAGCCGCAGCACGGGCTCGAGCGCGGCGAGCGTCAGCTTGCCGACGCGCAGCGCGCGCTTGAGCGGATGTTTCTTGATCTTCGCGACGAGCGCGCGATCGCCGACGATCAGCCCGGCCTGCGGCCCGCCGAGCAGCTTGTCGCCGCTGAACGTGACGAGGTTCGCGCCTGCCGCGACGCTTTCCTGCACGGTCGTCTCGTGCGGCAGGCCCCATTGCGACAGATCGGCGAGCGTGCCGCTGCCGAGGTCGACCGCCACCGGCAGCCCGTGCTCGCGCGCGAGCGGCGCGAGTTCGGCCAGCGTCACTTCCTTGGTGAAGCCGCTGATCGCGTAGTTGCTGCAGTGCACCTTCATCAGGATCGCCGTGCGCGGACCGATCGCGTCCGCGTAGTCGCGTAGATGAGTGCGGTTGGTGGTGCCGACCTCGCGCAGCTTCGCACCCGCACGGCTCATGATGTCGGGAATGCGGAACGCGCCGCCGATCTCGACCAGTTCGCCGCGCGACACGATCACTTCGCGTTTCGGCGCAAGCGCCGACAACACGAGCAACACGGCCGCGGCATTGTTGTTGACGACGGTCGCGGCTTCCGCGCCGGTCAGTTCGCACAGCAGATCGTCGATCAGGTCGTCGCGGTCGCCGCGGCGGCCGGTGGCGAGGTCGAATTCGAGGTTGACGGGCTGCGTGAGCGCGTCGACCACCGCGCGCACCGCGTCGTCGGGCAACAGCGCGCGCCCGAGATTCGTGTGCAGCACGGTGCCGGTCAGGTTGAACACCGCGCGCACGGTGCCCGCGCTCTGCTCGGCCAGCGTGCGGGCGACGGCCGCCGCGATGCGCGGCTCGTCGAGCGGCCCGGCCGCCGGCGGATCCTGCTGCGCGGCGGTGCGCCAGCGTTCGAGTTCGGCGCGCACCGCGTTCAGCACGCGCGTACGGCCATAGTCGGCGAGCAGCGGCTGCAGCGGCGCCGACGTCAGCACGCGCTCCACCGACGGCACGCGTGCGAGGACGGCATTCAGTTCATTCAAACCCGGTTCGGTCACGTAATGGTGGCTCCAATTCCATGCGCGGCAGGCAGCCGGCGCAGGCGCTCGCGCCCCGGCTCCGTACCGTCATTCCGCTTCGCGCGACATGTCCGGCCACAGCAGCGGGTTCGGCGAACTGCGCTGGTAGCCGGCTTCGTTCATCAGCAGGTCGAGCGTGAGGCTCGCGAGATCGTCCGCCAGCGGCTCGAACTCGTAGTCCTTCTCCTGGTAGCCGATCTTGCGATAGGTCTTGCATTCGTCACAGGACTCGGCCTTGACGGCTTCGCTGCCGCCTTCGATCCCGTGGTAAGCGATGCCCTTGGTCGAGTCGCAGTGCGAACATTTCGTGCGCACCATGTGCCACTCGGTCGTGCACAGCCCGCACTGCAGGAAACGGTAGCCCTGGTACTGGCCGCCGACGCGCACGACGCTCGCGACCGGATGCGTGCCGCACACGGGGCACAGCCCCGGCTGGTCGAGATACGGGACGTCGGCCGGTGCCACGCGGCTCGCGAGATCGGTCCAGACGACCTGCAGCGCGGCCATCAGGAACGGCGCGGTGGCCGGGTCGACTTCGGCGAAGCGCAACGCGAGGATCGCGTCGGCCTGCGCGTCGAGTTCGGCGGGCGCCATCAGGCGCAGCCGGTCGAGCAGCTTCGCGAGCGACGGATTGACGAGCCCGGCGCTTTCGACGCGGTCGAGCAGTTCATACAGCACGGCCCGCCACTGCGGGTTGCGCCCGCCGTCGAGCGCCGGCACGAGGGGCATCGAATGCTGTTGCGCGCGTGCGATCGCTTCGGGCGACGGCAGCGGCAGTTCCAGCGCCTGCAGCGTCGCGTGCTGCGCGTCGGCAACGGTCGCCATCAGCCGCAGGTAGCCGCTGATCGGGTTCAGGTCGGCGAGCTTGCGCAGCCGGGCGGCACGCGCGGCGAACGCGGTGCCGCGCTCCGGCAGGCGAAAGCGCGGAATGGCCGAATGATCGAGCGCCGAGATCTCGGTCGGTTCGAGAATGCGTTGTGTCACGAAAATGTCTTCCAAATAAACAAGCGCCGACAGGTCGGCGCTTCAGGCGATTCCGACGGCTGACGGAACGGCCCGCCGCGATCGGCGAGCCGCCCCGCTCCAGTGCGTTATTTCACGCTTTCACGGAACCACTTCGGGTGATGCTTGCGGGCCCAGCCCAGCGTGACGGTGCCGCGCACCATCGCCCCGATCGAGCCCTTCACCCACAACGCCGCGTAAATGTGCACGATGATGCTCGCGATCAGCACGAAGGCCGCCACGGCATGCACGACGGCGGCCGCGCGGATCACCCCGATCGGGAAGTAGAACGAGAAGTAGCGCCGCCAGATCACGATCCCCGACAGCAGGAGCAGCAGCAGGCACGCCACCAACGTGAAGAATAGCAGCTTCTGTCCGGCGTTATAGCGCCCGACGGGCGGCAGCCTGTCTTCCTGGTTGGTCAGCACGTCGCCGATCTGCTTCAGCCATTGGCGGTCGTCCGCGTCGAGCGTGTTGTGATGCCAGAAGCGCACCACGAGAATCGCGAACGACACGAACATCACGAGACCGACGAACGGATGCAGGATCCGCGTCCACTGGCCGCCGCCGAACAGCGCGGTGAGCCAGAACATCGACGGATGGAACAGCGCGAGCCCGGACAGCGCGAGCAGCACGAACGTGATCGCGGTGATCCAGTGGTTCGTGCGCTCGTTCGGCGTGTAGCGGACGATCAGGTTGGGGTCGTCGTGCTTCATTTTGCGTCCTCCTTGATGCGTCGCGCCTCGTCGCGGGCGGCGGCTTCCTCTTCCTCGCTGACCTCGTTCGGACCGACCCGGGTGTAGTGGAAGAACCCGGCCAGCGCGGTCAGCGCGAGGCCGGCGACCGCGAGCGGCTTCGCGATGCCCTTCCACAGCTTCACCATCGGGCTGATCGACGGATTGTCGGGCAGCCCGTGGTACAGCGACGGTTTGTCGGCGTGGTGCAGCACGTACATCACGTGCGTGCCGCCGACGCCCTGCGGGTCGTACAGCCCCGCATGCTCGAAGCCGCGCTCCTTCAGGTCCTCGATCCGCTCGGCCGCGTGCTGCTTCATGTCCTCCTTGGTGCCGAACACGATCGCGCCGGTCGGGCAGGTCTTCACGCAGGCCGGTTCCTGGCCGACCGCGACGCGGTCGGAACAGAGCGTGCACTTGTACGCGCGATGATCCTTCTTCGAGATCCGCGGCACGTTGAACGGGCAGCCGGTCACGCAATAGCCGCAACCGATGCAGTTCTCCTCGTGGAAATCGACGATCCCGTTGTTGTACTGCACGATCGCGCCCGGCGACGGACACGCCTTCAGGCAGCCCGGATCCTCGCAGTGCATGCAGCCGTCCTTGCGGATCAGCCACTCGAGGTCGCCCGCCGGGTTCTCGTATTCGGCGAACCGCATCACCGTCCACGAGTGCTCCGACAGGTCGGCCGGGTTGTCGTACACGCCGACGTTGGTGCCGACTTCGTCGCGCAGGTCGTTCCACTCCATGCATGCCGTCTGGCATGCCTTGCAGCCGATGCACTTCGATACGTCGATCAGCTTCGCGACGCTCCCGGTCACCGGTTCGCGCGCCGTGGGCGGCGGCGTCGTGGTGGCCGAGACGCGCTTGATATCCAGCGATTGCAATGCCATCTCTTCCCCCTTACGCCTTTTCGACCTTCACCAGGAACGACTTGAATTCCGGTGTGTACGAGTTGCCGTCGCCTACGGACGGAGTCAGGGTATTGGCGAGATAGCCGGGCTTCGTCAGACCCTTGAAGCCCCAGTGCAACGGGACGCCGACCGTCTGGACCTTCTTGCCCTCGATCGTCAGCGGCTTGATCCGCTTCGTGACGAGCGCGACCGCGACGATGTAGCCGCGCTTGGACGACACCTTCACGCGATCGCCGTGCGCGACGCCGACTTCCTTCGCGAGGTCTTCGCCGATCTCGACGAATTGCTCGGGCTGGATGATCGAGTTCAGCCGCGCATGCTTGGTCCAGTAGTGGAAATGCTCGGTCAGCCGGTACGTCGTCGCGACGTGCGGGAACTCCGATGCCTTGCCGAACGACGCGCGGTCGTCCGGGAACACGCGGGCAGCCGGGTTGTTCAGCGCCTGCGGGTTGTCAGGGTGCAGCGGGTTCGCCGCGAGCGGCGTCTCGAACGGCTCGTAGTGCTCGGGAAACGGACCTTCGTTCATCCCCGCGCGGGCGAAGAAGCGCGCGACGCCTTCCGGGTTCATGATGAACGGCCCCATCCCGTTCTCGGGCGGTTCGTCCGCCTTGAAGTCCGGAATGTCGGGGCCCTTCCACGCGCTGCCGTTCCAGCCGATCAGCTTGCGGGTCGGGTCGAACGGCTTGCCGGCGACGTCGCACGATGCGCGGTTGTACAGGATCCGCCGGTTGGCCGGCCAGGCCCACGCCCAGTTCAGCGTCTGGCCGATGCCGGTCGGGTCCGAGTTGTCGCGCCGCCCCATCTGGTTGCCGGCCTGCGTCCAGGCGCCGCAGAAGATCCAGCAGCCGCTCGCGGTCGTGCCGTCGTCCTTCAGCTGCGCGAACGCGGCGAGCTGCTCGCCCTTCTTCACGAGCGTCTTGGCCGGATCCTTCGGGTCGGGCAGGTCGGCGAGCGCACGGCCGTTGAACTCCATCGCGAGCTCTTCGGGCGTCGGGCTTTCCGGGTTCGCGTACGGCCAGGTCAGGTTCACGATCGGGTCCGGATACTTGCCGCCGTCCGTCTGGTACATCTTGCGCATGCGCAGGAACAGCCCCGCCATGATCTCGAGGTCGCTCTTCGCCTCGCCCGGCGGCTCCGCGCCCTTCCAGTGCCATTGCAGCACGCGGCTCGAACTGACGAGCGAGCCGTTTTCCTCCGCGAAGCACGTGGTCGGCAGCCGGAACACCTCGGTCTGGATCTTCGACGCATCGACGTCGTTGTAGTCGCCGTGATGCTTCCAGAACTCGGACGTCTCGGTCGCGAGCGGATCCATGATCACGAGCCACTTCAGCTTCGCGAGGCCGGCCGCCGTCTTCACCTTCGACGGCGCCGCCGCGAGCGGGTTGAAGCCCTGGCAGATGTAGCCGTTCATCTTGCCGGCATTCATCAGCTCGATCGCCTGCAGCAGGTCGTACTGCTTGTCGAGCTTCGGCAGGTAGTCGTAGGCCCAGTTGTTCTCGGCGGTCGCGGCATCGCCCCACCACGACTTCATGAAGCTGACGTGGAACGCCTTGTAGTTCTTCCAGTAGCTCAGCTGGTTCGGCCGCAGCGGCAGCTGCACGCGCTTCTTGATGTAGCCGTCGAAATCCTGCTCGGCCTGCATCGGCAGCGTCATGTAGCCCGGCAGCAGGTTCGACATCAGCCCGAGGTCGGTCAAGCCCTGGATGTTCGAGTGGCCACGCAGCGCGTTCATCCCGCCGCCGGCGATGCCGATGTTGCCGAGCAGCAGCTGCACCATCGCGCCGGTGCGGATCATCTGCGCGCCGACCGAATGGTGCGTCCAGCCGAGCGCGTACAGGATCGTGCCGGCGCGGCCTGGCACGGCCGTCGTCGCGAGCATCTCGCACACCTTCAGGAATTTCTCCTTCGGCGTGCCGCAGGTCTGCTGGACCATGTCCGGCGTATAGCGCGCGTAGTGCTGCTTCAGCAGGTTGTAGACGCAGCGCGGATGCTGCAGCGTCGGGTCGACCTTCGCGAAGCCGTCGTCGCCCCGCTCGTAGTCCCAGCTCGATTTGTCCGGATACGCGTGCTTCTCGGCGTCGTAGCCGGAATAGATGCCGTCGTTGAACGCGAAATCCTCGCGCACGATGAACGAGAAGTCCGTGTAGTTCTTCACGTACTCATGCTGGATCTTGTCGTTCGTCAGCAGATAGTTGATCACACCGCCCAGGAAGACGATGTCGGTGCCGGTGCGGATCGGCGCGTAGTAGTCGGCCACCGAGGCCGTACGCGTGAAGCGCGGGTCGACGACGATCAGCCGCGCCTTGCGGTGCGCCTTCGCCTCCGTCACCCACTTGAAACCGCACGGATGGGCCTCGGCTGCATTGCCGCCCATCACGAGAATCACGTCCGCGTTCTTGATGTCGACCCAATGGTTCGTCATCGCTCCACGGCCAAACGTCGGGGCAAGACCTGCCACCGTCGGGCCATGTCAGACACGCGCCTGATTGTCGAATGCGAGCATCCCGAGACTGCGGATGGTCTTGTGCGTGAGATAACCGACTTCGTTGCTGCCCGCCGATGCGGCCAGCATGCCGGTGGTCAGCCAGCGGTTGACCTTCGCGCCGTCTTCCGCCGTCTCGACGAAGTTCGCGTCGCGGTCGGCCTTCATCAGCTTCGCGATCCGGTCGAGCGCGTCGTTCCAAGAGATGGGTTCCCACTTGTCCGAGCCGGGCGCACGATACTCGGGGTGCGTCAGGCGGTTCGGGCTGTGGATGAAATCGATCAGGCTCGCACCCTTCGGGCACAGCGTGCCGCGATTGACGGGATGGTCGGGATCGCCTTCGATATGGATGATGCTCGGCTGCGCATTCTTCGCGCCGTCACCGAGGCTGTACATCAGGATGCCGCAACCCACTGAACAATAAGGACAGGTGTTGCGCGTTTCGACTGTGCGCGCCAGCTTGTACTGTCGGACCTCGGCGAGCGCTTCCGTCGGAGAAAAGCCCAGCAGGGCAAGACTCGATCCGGCAAGCGACGTGGCCGTCACCTTCAGGAACTGGCGCCGGGACATTTGTAGCATGATGGTCTCGGCGTTTTTGTGGGGTGGGGTGAAACTGAAAGGAATTATAGACAGTTCAGGCAACTATGATCGATTCGTCGGATCAATACCGATTTGCCGATCCACCGATGTCCTGCGTTCAACGCACAACCGAACCGTCATGAAACGACAGATCACGTCCGAGGCGACCCGCCTCGCGCAACAACAGGCCAACTGGGCACTCAACGCGTTCAGGCGCTTCTCCTCCGACCGCTGCTCGGCGATGGCCGCGAGCATCGCGTTCTTCTCGGCGTTCTCGCTCGCGCCGACGCTCGTGATGGTGATCGCCGTGGCCGGCTGGTTCTACGGCGACGATGCCGCACGCGGCCAGGTGTTCGAGCAGGCCCACCAGTTGATCGGCGACGATGCGGCGGCCAGCATCCAGACGATCGTGCAGAACGCGCATCGCGCGGGCCAGCGCGGCGGCATCGCGACGCTGATCTCGTTCGCCGCGCTCGCGATCGGCGCGTCGGCGACGTTCGCGTCGCTGAACACCGCGCTTTCCGTGATCTGGCCGAGTACGGAAAGCCGCTGGTCGAGCATGCTCGGGCTCGTGCGCGTGCGGCTCATTTCGTTCGGGCTCGTGCTCGGCGTCGCGTTCCTGCTGATCGTGTCGCTCGTGCTCGATACCGCGATCACGTTCATCGGCACCTGGCTGCTCGGCGATTCACCGTATGTCGCGATCACCAACCTGTTGCAGTTCTTCGTCGGCATCGCGGTGCTCGCGGGCGCGTTCGCCGCGCTGATGAAGTTCCTGCCCGATGCGCGCGTCGCATGGCACGACGCGACGATCGGCGGGATCGTGTCCGCGATCCTGTTCTCCGGCGGCAAGAAGCTGTTCGCGCTGTATCTCGCGCACGCGGGCACGGCCAGTGCGTTCGGCGCGGCCGGATCGTTCGCGGTCCTGCTGATGTGGCTGTACTTCTCGGCGGCCGTGCTGCTGCTCGGCGCGGAATTCGCGGCCGCGCGCGGCGATGCGCATCGCCGCAACGGCAACGTCCCGGCTGCGGCCGCGCCGACGGATCGCACCGCCGATCGCTCAGGCGGCAACTGAATCCCCACGTATTTTTTCCGCGCGGCCGCGCGTCGCGCGCGCCGCATCGTCGCCCTACGCGACTGCCTTCGCTTGCGCAACCCACCCGGCCGCCGCGCGTTGATGCGCTCTTTGCATCAGCGCGCGATGCAGCCAGCAACAGCAAACGTTTGCACGCGTCAATTTCCGTGCGCCAACCGGCCAAACCCGCCCCTCCGCCGCCGAACGCACCAACCGCTGCAACAATCGCGGCGCAGCAATTGTCAACTATTTCAAAAAGAGGAACAGTCCTTGATGTGCTTGATATATATAGACTTTTTCTCGCTGTTACCTTTTCGAGACACTTTATTTTTTAAGCTTTCTTGCAGGTATGGCACTGAGCTATTCTCCAATCCGCAACAAATAATGAATGACGAATCATTTGCGTGGAGATACTCAACGATGAAGAAACTCGCACTCTCGACCCTCTCGCTCGCCCTGCTGGGCGCCGCTGGCGCTGCTCACGCTCAGTCGAGCGTGACGCTGTACGGCGTGATCGATACGTCGATCGCATGGGTCCACGGCAACGACGGCCAAGCCAACAACTCGTGGCAAATGCTGTCGGGCAACCTGCAAGGCAGCCGTTGGGGCCTGAAAGGTGCTGAAGACCTCGGCGGTGGCCTGAAGGCGATCTTCCAGTTGGAAAACGGTTTTGATCCGGGCACGGGCCACCTGAACCAGGGCGGTCGCATGTTCGGTCGTCAGGCATACGTCGGCCTCGAGAGCGCCCAGTACGGTACGCTGACGCTCGGCCGCCAGTACGACCCGCTGGTCGACCTGGTCCAGGCAGTCACGGCTGACAACTACTTCGGCAGCGTGATGGCAACGCCGGGCGACGTCGACAACAACGACAACTCGCTGCGCGTCAGCAACGCAATCAAGTACACGTCGCCGGTCTGGGCAGGCTTCCAGGTCGAAGGCATGTACGCCCTCGGCGGCGTTGCAGGCAAGACGGGCGCAGGCCAGACGTGGTCGGTCGCAGCTGCCTACAACAACGGCCCGGTCGGCGTTGCAGCAGGCTACTTCTACGCAGCCAACCCGTCGCCGACGACGGCGATTGCACGCGGCGGCTGGGGTTCGACGACCTCGGACAACATCATCGACGGCCCGATCAACTCGGGTTACGCAACGGCGAAGTCGATCGCGATCGCACAAGTCGCAGGCCAGTACGCACTCGGCCCGGTGACGTTCGGCCTCGGCTACAGCAACGCACAGTACAAGCCGGACGCATTCTCGGGCTTCGGCTCGACCGAAAAGTACAACACGGGCCGCGCGTTCGTGACGTACCAGGTCACGCCGCCGCTGCTGCTGGGCCTCGGCTACTCGTACACGAAGGCGAGCGGCGATACGGACGCGAAGTACCACCAGGTCGGTATCGGCGCGGACTACTCGCTGTCGAAGCGCACGGACATCTACCTGGTCGGCGCATACCAGCACGCGAGCGGCACCCAGCGCGTGGACGCGACGACGACGCAAAGCGCGCAAGCGTCGATCGCTTCGTACGGCTTCGCTGGCAAGAGCTCGGCCGAACTGGTCGCACTCGGCATTCGCCACAAGTTCTAAGAAGTACGTTTCCGGTGTGCATGGCGTCTCCGACGCCGTGCCGCCGAACTGCAAAACCAGTCACCGGTTTCGGCCGTGGCTGGTTTTTTTTCGTCCGTTGCCGGCGCCGCCGTGGCGAGCCGCGACCGGGGGCGGCACCGTGGGTACGGCGACCGGCCGGGAGCGGCGTCTGGGCCATCTGTCGCGCGCCGGAAGCGTGTCCGGAGGCATCCGGATACCCTGCACGGTCGGACCGTGGCATACGGCCGGTCAGGCGCATGCCGCCCTGGCTGCCACCGCGCTCCCATATTCCTGCTGACGCGCGCCTGGAGGATCCGGCGTCGCAACGGACGCATGTGTGTCCACCCTGCCGATTTCGATACCGCGACGCGAAGCACTATGCTTCGACGTGTCGATTTCGACGGCCTTCGTCCGTCGTATCGATGGCGGCACGCAGATTGCCCCGTTCCTCACCGACACCCCCGACAGGAGACGCTCCATGACGATTCAGAAGATCACGCCGTTCCTCTGGTACGCGACGGAAGCCGAAGAAGCCGCGGCCTTCTATGCGGGCATTTTCCCGGACTCGCGCGTCGTGCGCGTCACGGCGGTCGCCGGCACCAGCGGCACCCGGATGGTCGAGTTCGAGCTGTTCGGGCAGCCGTTCATCGCGATGAGCCACCCGCGCACCGAGACGTTCAACCATGCGATCTCGCTGATGATCAGTTGCGCCGACCAGGCGGAACTCGACCGCTACTGGAGCGCGCTGCTCGACAACGGCGGCACGGCCGACGGCTGCGGCTGGCTGCGTGACCGCTTCGGCGTCTCGTGGCAGATCGTGCCCGACGCATTGATTCCGATGATGGCCGACCGCGACGAGGTCAAGGCGGCGCGCGTGGCCGCTGCCATGATGCAGATGACGAAGTTCGACGTCGCCGCGCTGAAGGCCGCATACGCCGGCACGGCGGGCTGACGAAGTCACGGACGCTGCGTGCCCTTCGCGCGGGCAGCAGCACGCATGTGCAGCGCGCGCGGTTCGCGCACGACCGCGGTCGTCCACCGGATTGCATCGCGCCGCGACGCAATCGCGGGCGGCGGCATGCTCGCGAGCCGCTACGTCGACAGCATCGCTTCGACGATCCGTCGCGCGTAGCGCGCGAACGCGCCGACCGTGACCAGCAGGTCGATGTCGCTGCGCGGTGTCGGCCCGCCGTCGCACGCCGAGCCGAATCCGAACGGATGCATCGCCTGCGGCATCGCGCCGGGATGGCGCTCGATCGCCGCACACGCGGCAGTCGCCTGGTCGGCGATCCCGACGGGAACGATCGCTGCGTTCATCACGCGAGACTCGCGCGACACACGCGCAATGCGCAGCGATACAAGACCGCGCGCCGGCACGAACACGACGATCCGGCCATCCGCGCAAGCGGCCCGCGACACCGGATGCGCATCACGTCATGCCGTATCCGCGCTGTGCGATGCCGACGCGGCCGCTCGATTTGCGCGGCGCAATAAAAATCCCCGTACGCTTTCGCGTACGGGGATCGTCGGACATCGCAACGGCCGCCGACCTGCAATCGGCGACCGTTACGCGGCATTACGCAGCCGCGTCCTTCAGCTTCTTCAGCGCACGTGCCTTCACGCGCACGCTGGCCGGCTTTGCCGGGAACCAGCGCTCTTCGCCCGTGAACGGATCCTTGCCGAAGCGCTTCTTCTTCGCCGGCACGACTTGCGCCGTGATCTTCAGCAGACCCGGCAGCGTGAACTCGCCTGCGCCCTTCTTGTGGACCGAGCCCAGCACGACGTTCTCGAGCGCGACGAGCACTGCCTTGACCGCCTTCACTTCGACAGCTGCACGCTCAGCGATGTGCGTTGCGAGCGATGCCTTCGTGAACTTGTCCTTCAGCGGCGTCGGAGCGGCCGGTGCTGCCTTCGCGACAGCTTTCTTGGCCACTACTTTCTTCGCGGGCGCAGCCTTTTTGGCAGCCACTTTCTTGGTGGCCGGTGCGGCAGCCTTCTTGGCCACCTTTTTTGCGGAAGTCGCCATGTTTCTCCTACCAGGTGTGGTCGTTGGATACACGAAGCGTGCAACGCGCGCGCTTCAACGCCGGATTCTACAAGCGCCGTGACGCTTCGTGCAGTACTTTTATGCGTTTTCGCGGGGTTTCCCGCAGGTTTTGTTGCGCGCGACCGACTTCGCCGACGCTCGAGCAACGAAAAACGCCTTCACGTATACGTCGAAACGCGTCCGAACGCGAATTACGTTCGATATTTGCGCGCCTATACTGACCTCGCTCAGTGCCCCGGATGCCTTCATGCGCGAAGTCAGATACGTCAAAGGACTCGACGGCCTGCGAGCCCTCGCCGTCATCCTCGTTTTCCTGTCCCACAAGGGCCACGTCCTCGCTGTCGACGTGGGCAAGCTCGGTGTGTGGACGTTCTTCTTCATCAGCGGATTCCTGATCGTCGGCGAACTGCATCGCAACCGTCAGGCAATCGAGAGCGGCACGATGACGCGCCGCCATGCGCTGGCGCTATTCCTCGCGAAGCGCGCGCTGCGGATCTTTCCCGTCTACTACCTGCTGCTCGCCGCGCTCGCGATCGCGCACGCGCTGTTCTACCAGCGCGGCGTCAATCTCGGGCTCGCGTGGCACGCCACGTTCCTGTCGAACTACTGGATCGGCGTCGTCAAGGACGGCTGGCCAGGCTCCACGTCGCACTTCTGGAGCCTCGCGGTCGAGCAGCAGTTCTATCTGATCGCGCCGCTCACGCTGCTCGCGGTGCCGGCCGCGCGCCACGTCACGCTCGGCGTCGCGGCCGTCGCGCTGTGCGCGCTCGCGCATCTCGCGCTCTACGCGGTCGACGCATCGCCGGTGCTGATCTACGCGTTTTCCCCGTGGAATTTCGCGCTGATCGCGCTGGGCGGCGTCGGCGCAATGGCTCTCGCCGATCGCGGCGAGGACGTCGTCCGCCTCATTCCGCCCGGCTGGCTCGGCGCCGCCGGCGTCGCGCTTTTCCTCGCGCTGCCCGCGCTCACGACGCTGCCGGACGTCGTCACGGGGCTTACGGATCTCGGCCTGTCCGCGTCGCTCGGCGCGCTGATGCTGTGGATCGTCACCGAACCCGACCACCCGGCCGTGGCACTGCTCGACTGGGCGCCGCTCGTCTATCTCGGCACGATCAGCTACGGCTTCTACCTGTTCCACAACCTGATTCCGGCACGTCTCGGCGAGATGCCCACGCTGTTCGCGCGCGTGCCGATGCCCGCAATCGCCCGGGACGTGCTGCCGGAACTGCTGCAGTTCGCAC
Source organism: Burkholderia sp. Bp8984 (assembly GCF_003853755.1). Taxonomy (NCBI): domain Bacteria; kingdom Pseudomonadati; phylum Pseudomonadota; class Betaproteobacteria; order Burkholderiales; family Burkholderiaceae; genus Burkholderia; species Burkholderia sp. Bp8984. The sequence continues at coordinate 103,456 of NZ_QTQN01000006.1, read as the reverse complement.
TCGCCGTGCTGCTCGCGCATCTGTCGTGGCGCTATCTGGAAAAACGCCTGCTCGACTTCAAGAAGCCGATCGCCGCGATGCTGGCCCGGTACTTCGTCGCACGGCCGGGCACGTCGCCGCGCTGAGCGGCGCACCGGAATCGTCGCGCACGCACCCGTTCGACGCAGCCCGGATTCAGCACCGCCGATCAGCCGCCGCCCCACGCCTGCGCGGCGAATGCACGCAAAAAAGCCCCGGCGCACAAGGCCGCCGGGGCCAACGGAACAACCACCACCTGAAACAGCGGAGCAGCGCGGCTGCTTATGCGACAGCAGCCAGCGCGGGCAGGCAGGTACGCAGGTACGCCTCGAATTCGCGGCTCACTTCCGGATGCTGGAGCGCGAGTTCGACGGTCGCCTTGAGGTAGCCGATCTTGCTGCCGCAATCGAAACGCGTGCCGTAGTAGCGATACGCGAGCACCTGTTCGTTCGCGAGCAGCGACTGGACGGCGTCGGTGAGCTGCAGTTCGCCGCCCGCGCCCGGCTTGAGCTTGCGCAGGTGATCGAAGATCGTCGGCATGAACACGTAGCGGCCGACCACGCCGAGGTTCGACGGCGCGTCTTCCGGCGCCGGCTTCTCGATGATGCCCGACAGCTTGATGATGTCCTCTTCCCACTCGCGGCCTTCGATGACGCCGTACGAGCGGCTGTCCTCGCGCGGAATCGTCTCGACCCCGATCACCGAGCTGTGATAGTGGTCGAACACGTCGACGAGCTGCTTGAGCACCGGCTGTTCGCCATGCAGCAGGTCGTCGGCGAGAATCACCGCGAACGGCTCGCCGTGCACGAGCTTCTCCGCGCACAGCACCGCATGGCCGAGGCCGAGTGCTTCCGGCTGGCGCACGTAGAAGCAGTTCACGTGGCTCGGCTTGATGCCGCGCACGAGTTCGAGCAGCTTTTCCTTGCCGCGCGCCTCGAGTTCGGCCTCGATCTCGTACGACTTGTCGAAGTGATCCTCGATCGCGCGCTTGCTGCGCCCGGTCACGAAGATCATCTCGGTGATACCGGCGTTGATCGCTTCCTCGACCGCGTACTGGATCAGCGGCTTGTCGACGACGGGCAGCATTTCCTTCGGGCTCGCCTTCGTTGCCGGGAGGAACCGCGTGCCGAGACCGGCGACGGGGAACACGGCCTTGGTGACTTTCAACATGTTCGCATCCTGATTGCGTTGACTGCGCCGCGTCGCTGGACGACCCGGCGCGATTGTTTTCCGAACGGCATATCGAGAACCGGCGGCACGGCCAATTCCACTCCGCTCATTTTCGATATGGACCGATTGCCCATGTTTCCGGAAAAGAGATAATCTGCGCATCCGGTCGATATTGCCGAACCCGGCGCCGATACAGAAACAAATTACCGATTTTCCGGATACAAATTCTTACGATTCGAATTCCTCGATATACGGGACGCCGCCCCGCTCGAGACCCGGGCGAATCGGCTCGTTCTTCAGCGCCTCGCGGTACGCCGACAGCACGGCCATGACCAGCAGTACTGCCGCGCTCGCGATCCAATGCATGTCCATCTTGCCGCTCCTTGCATCAATCAACTGGAGCTTCAAACTATCAGAAAAAAATCGGCAAATAATTGTGGCGTCGGCGAAACCGCTTTCAGACCGGAATAACACCACCATCTGAAATACCACTATTTCCCGGCGCGATTTTTTTATTCATTCGAGCGAATTCTTGCGCATTACGATTGGACCATCCCCTTCATCCGTCGCAAGGAATCGAATCGCATGCAAGCTTTCAGCGGATCGTCTTTGGCTGCGCCGCCCGTCGCCGACCACAAGGAACACGTGATCGACGCGATGCGCGGGTTCGCGGCGCTGCTCGTCGCCTATTTCCACTGCCGCCAGGTCGTCTGGGTCGGCATGCAGAGCTTCCATCACGCTTACGGTCATGCGCTGAACCCGAGCGCGATCGCCGGCTACCTGACCTTCCCGTTCGCATGGGGCTCCGCCGGCGTGCCGATCTTCTTCGTGATCAGCGGCTACTGCATCCACCGCAATGCAGCGCTCAAGCTCGCGGCCAACCCCGCGTACCGGCTCGACGCGCCGAACTTCTGGGCGCGCCGCTTCGCGCGCATCTACCCGGTGCTGCTCGCCGCGCTGCTGTTCACGCTCGCGATGGACGCGGTCAGCCTGCAGATCGCGCCGGTCAGCCACAAGATCCGCGACGTCGGCATCACCGCGTTCCTCGTGAACCTGTTCTCGCTGCAAGGCATCGCCGGCTACACGTACGGGTCGAACGGCGCGCTGTGGACGCTGTCGCTCGAAGTGCAGTTCTACGCCATCTACCCGCTGCTGTTCGCACTGCGCCGGCGCATCGGCATGCCGGCCATCGTGGCGGCCGTCGCGCTCGTCAACGTCGCGTCGGCGTGGCTGCTCGAACGGCACGACCTGCAGTTCTTCACGTCGTACTGGCTGTCCTGGACCGTCGGCGCGTGGATCGCCGACGTGCGCGCGCAGCCGGTGCGCGGCACGGCCGCCGTGCCGTCGCGCGCGTGGTACCTCGCGGCGGCCGTGCTGCTGGCCGCGGGCTGCGGCGCGTTCCATTTCGGCCAGTACGGCGCGTTCCAGCTGTGGGCGGCCGGCTTCGCGTGCTTCCTGTACCGCGCGCTCGCCTGCCCGCCGCGCCCGACGCCGCTGCTGCGCGTGCTCGGCTGGTTCGGCGACTTCAGCTACTCGCTGTACCTGATCCATCTGCCGCTGTTCGTCTGCCTCGGCTCGGTGCTGTTCCACTCCGAACTGCAACTGTCGATCTGGCCGTCGATCGCGTTCATGGCCGCCGCGATTCCGGTCGCCTACGTGTTCTACCGGCTGTTCGAACGCCCGGCGATGGTGTGGGCGGCCAGCCTGAAGCCGACCCGCACCGCCCGCGTCGTCGCACCGGCCCCCGAACGGGCCGCCTGAACGGCGCCGTTCGCGCGCTCGCGGCCCCCGCCCGGCGTCAGGCTGGGCGAGGGCTTTTTTACGGGCAGGATGGCGCGGGGATGCATTTGCGCGTCGCGACGCGGCGGGCACGACGTACCGAAGTACGCAAGCCGCGGCGTCATGCGCCGCCTGGGCGGCTGCACGGCGGTCGCGTCGCCCGACCCCTCACGCGATCCGCGGCAGGACCGCACGGCGCCGCTCCTGGCGTCCCGCGCAGCGATTCCGAACCGGGCGGCGGCCGGATTCACGCCCGCTGCGACGCATCGCTCCGCCGCCCGAGTGCATCGTCGTTGCAGCCCGCATCCCGCGACCCGGGCCGGCCCCGCATTCCGCCGCTCACGCTCACGCAATCGCTCGGCTTTGCGCAGATTACGGATTCGTCACGTGCGGCGTGCCCGGTGCGCGACAGCGCTCGGCCCCGCCCAAAGCGCAAAGCCCCCATGCAGCGCATCACCGCATGGGGGCCCGGTTCACGACAACACGCTTCACATGCCGCCGCAAGCCGCCACCTACCGCTTCTTCGCCTTCGCGGCCTTCGCGGTATCCGCGAGGATCTTCTCGACCCGCGCCACATAGGTTTCGGTGCCGAACCGGCGCACCGCGGTCGCCCGCCCGCTCACGACGAGCCGCTCGCGCAGCGCGGCGTCGCGCTGCAGCCTGCCCAGCGCGTCGGCCAGCGCGGCCGCGTTGCCCGGCTCGCAGAGCAGCCCGTTTTCGCCGTCCTCGATGATCTCGACGACCCCGCCCGCGCGGGCCGCGACCACCGGCCGCCGCGCGAGCATGCCCTCGACGATCACGCGCCCGAACGGCTCCGGCGTGATCGACGTATGCGCGACCACGTCGACCGCCTTCATGCACGCGGCCACGTCGCGCTGGAAGCCGAGGAAATGGACACGGTCGTCCATCCCGTGACGCGCGACGATCTCGTGCAGCTGCGCCGCGTATTCGTCCTCGCCGAACAGCGGCGCGCCGACCAGTACCACGTGCATGCCGGGATGGCGAGCCGCGGCCTCCAGCAGCAGGTGCTGCCCCTTCCAGTGCGCGAGGCGGCTGAACGAGCCGACCAGCCATGCGTGCTCGGGCAGCCCGAAGCGCGCGCGCAGCGCGGCCTGGCTCGCATCGTCCAGCGCGTCGAACGGTTCGGCCGAAATGCCGTTGAACACGACGTCGACGTGCTGCGGCGTGAAGCCCGTCAGCGCACGAAATGCCTGCGCGGACGCGTCGGAGTTCGCGATCACGCGCGTGACGCCGAACCGCGCGCAGTACTTGATCGCCATCAGCTGCTTGCTGCCGAAATGGTCGCCGCTGACGATGTCGCGCAGGTGCCAGACCACCGGCTTGCGCGCGAGCCGCCCGGCCAGCGCGGCGACCACCATCGCGCGCTGCGTGTTCGCGTAGATCACCTCGGCGCGGCGCGCGCGCCGTGCGACGTCGCGCACGAGCGCGACCAGCTGCTTCAACGCGCCGGCCGACACGCCGCCCTGCTTGCGCACCCCGGCGAGCGCGCCCTGGTCGAGCACGTCGACGCGCGCGCCGATCTCGTCGAGCGCCGCGCGGAACGGGCCGTCGTCGAACAGCAGCACATCGGCGTTCGCGCGCATGTGCTTCATGATCTCCAGCAGCGACAGCTCCGCACCGCCGAGCACGCCGCTCTGATCCAGCACGAGCGTCGCCGGGCCGCGCGCGGCCGGCATCGGCGCGACGGCCGTGCCGCGCTGCGCGGTCGAGCCGGGCAGCGCCGTCTCCACGTAATCGAGAAAGCGCCGCCGAAAGGTGTCGGCCGAAAAGCGCTCCGCATTCGCGCGGCACGCGTGCGCCGTGAAGCGCTGCGGTGCGCGCTCGAAATCGTCGACCGCCGCGACGATCGCATGCGGCGTCTGTTCGTCGAAGAACAGCCCGGTCGGCTGCGCGTGCGAGCGCGGCTCGAGCACGGTCTCGAGCGCGCCGCCCTTGCCGTACGCGATCACGGGCGTGCCGCACGCCTGCGCCTCGACCACCGAAATCCCGAAATCTTCCTCGGCCGCGAACACGAACGCCTTCGCGCGCCGCATCCGGTCGTGCAGCACCGCGAACGGCTGGTAGCCCATGATCTCGACGTTGGGGCCGGCCTTCGCGCGGATCTTCTGCATCTCCGGGCCGCCGCCGATCACGACGAGCTTGCGCTCCGGCGTGCGCGAGAACGCTTCGACGATCAGGTCGATCTTCTTGTACGGCACCATCCGCGACGCGGTCAGGTAGAAATCGTCCTTCACCTCGTTCAGCGAGAAGCCGTCCACGTCGACCGGCGGGAAGATCACCGCCGCGTCGCGGTGATACACCTTGCGGATGCGGCGCGCGATGAACGCGGAATTCGCGACGAAGCCGTCCACCGCGTTCGCGGTGCGCGTGTCCCAGTTGCGGATGTAATGCAGGATCATCCGCGCGAGCAGCGACTTCGGCCCGTGCGTCAGGTTCGACTGTTCCAGATACTGGTGCTGCAGGTCCCACGCGTAGCGGATCGGCGAATGCACGTAGCTGATGTGCATCTGGTCCGGCCCGGTCAGCACGCCCTTCGCGACCGCGTGGCTGCTGGAGATCACGAGGTCGTAGTCCGACACGTCGAGCTGCTCGATCGCGAGCGGCATCAGCGGCAGGTAGCTGCGGTACTTGGTGCGTGCGAACGGCAGCTTCTGGATGAACGAGGTCGTCACCGGCTTGCCGCGCACGAACGCGCGGTCGTCGAGAAAATCGACGAGGCTGAACAGGTCCGCGTCGGGAAAGCACGCGACGATCTGTTCGAGCACGCGCTCGGCGCCGGCGTACGTGACGAGCCAGTCGTGGACGATCGCCACGCGCAGCGGGCGCGACGCATCGCGTGCGCTCGCCTGCCCGGCCGGTTTGCCCCGGCGCAGCGTAGCGGCGTCGCCGGCTTCGGCCGCGGCGGCATCGGCCGTGGCGAGGTTCAGGATGGCGTGTTCCGCCAGATCGCGATTCATACGGTTTTCCTCGCATTGAGACGGACGAACAAGTCACGCACCAGCGCGCGCAAGGCCGGCGTCATCGTGAACGACCACGCCAGGTTCAGCGCCAGCACGACCGCGCAGAGGCCGATCGACTCGCCGAGCCCCGACCACGCTTGCGCGAGAAACAGGCTCGCGAGCAGGAAGGCGAGATGCGCGAGCATGTCGAGCACGATCGCGCGCATCCGGATCGCCGACAGGTAAAGCAGCACGCCGTAGTCGACCAGCGCGCGGGTCGCGACGACCACCGCCGCGCCGATCAGCCCGAAGTGATGAATGCCGAACCACAGGCCGCCGACGAAGAACGGCATCTCGATGAGCCCGGCGAACGCGGCGCGCGCCGGGTTGACCTGCGACTGGATCAGGATCCGCGTGACGCTCGCCTGGCCGACGAGCCACACGCTGATCACCAGCACGCGCCCGACCGGCGCCGAATGCGCGGCGAGATCGGCGCCGACCCACAGCGTGAGGAACGGCGCGAGCGCGAAGATCGCGACGATGCCGACCGGCGTAAACACGCCGTTCAGGAATTCGAGCGACTGACGCGCGAGCGTGTCGGCGTGATCGCGGCCGACCGCCGACAGGCGCGGGAACAGCGTGCGCACCAGCGCGTTCGGCAGCATGTTCAGCCGCGTGACGAGGTTCTGCGGGACCGTGTAGTAGGTGACGAACTTCGCGCCCATGCCGGCGCCGAGCATCACGCGATCGAGCGTGTCGGCGATCATGCTCGCCATGCTCGCGATCAGCATCCAGCCGCCGAAGTTGAACAGCCCTTTCGCGGTGCCCCACTGCGGCGGGTCGATGCGCCGGATCGCGAGCACCTTGATGCTCGCGTGACCGAGCATCACCGCCGCGATCAGCCGCGCGACGACCGCGGCGGCGAGCACCGTCTGCAGGTTCGGCGCGATCCACCACGCGGCGCCGAGCGGCAGCAGCTGGAACAGGAAGGTGCCGATCGTCTGGTTCGTGTTGAACACGCCGAACCGTTCGGCGCCGTTGATCGCGCCGGCGAACACCCACGACACGTTCGCGAGCGGAATCGCGAGCGCGAGCCACGGCAGCGCGAGATACACCTCGTGCTGCATCGCCGCCGACACCTTCGTGAAGTACTCGGTGTAGATGAACGCGCCGAAATAGATCAGCAGCCCGCCGACGACGCCGGTGCCGAGATTCAGCCAGAACGCGCTCCAGAACACGCGCGCGCTTTCGTCGGCGTCGCCGCTCGCGAGCGCCTTGGAGATGTGGTTCTGCGCGGCCATGCTCATCCCGAGATCGAGGATCCCGAAATAACCGATCAGCGTCCACACGAGGCTGACGACGCCGTAGCGCTCGACGCCCAGCGCGTGGATATAGGCGGGCACCGTCACCAGCGACACGAAGGTCGGCAGGATCAGCCCGATGAAGTTGATCGAAACGTTCTTGAGTATGCCTTTGTCCATGCTTCTGCCTTGTGTGACGGCGACTGCAACGACGGTGCGCCGCCCGTCACGGTTTCCAGCGATACATCAGCACCTTGCCGCGCGCGTCTTCCTCGACGAACACCAGGTATTCGCCGTTCTCGCGCCGGAACGCGCTGATGCCGAACGGCACGTCGACCCAGCCCGACGCCTTGCCGACCTCGGCGCCCGGGCTCATCACGCCGACCTCCTTGCCGGTTTCCTTGTCGTACACGTGGATCTTCCCGACCGGCTCCACCGTGAAGATGTAGCGGCCCTCGACCGTGATCCCGATCAGGTCGAGGATCGGCTTCGCGTCGAGCTGCCACGGCAGCGCGACCGTATAGCGCACCACCGGCGAGCCGCTCGACCACTTGTCGAAGCGCACCAGCACGCGGCCGACTTCCTTGTTGATGCCGGGCTGCGGCGGCGCGTCGGCCGTGTAGCCCGTCACGTACAGCGTGTCCGTCTGCGGCTCGTAGATCGCGCGGCGCAGCTGCGTGAACGGCTGCGGCATCGGATAGGTCGTGACCTTGTCGTACGAATAGATCGGGTTGCCGGCCTTGTCGACGCCGCCGTAGCCGAAGCGATGAATCCCGCGCACGTCGCTCGTGCGCCAGATGTCGCCCTTCGTGTCGACCCACCAGCCCCAGCCGCCCGCCTTCGCCTTGCCGGTCGTGTTGGTCGTGAACTCGTCCTCGTCGAGCCGGCCGTTGCCGTTCGCGTCGCGCCAGATCCAGTCGCCGCCCGGCGGCTTGTTCGGCACCTTGTCGACCGGCCGCGCACGGCCCGCGATCAGGCCTGACGGAATCGCGACCTCGCCGTCGCGCTTCGCGTCGAAGCGGTAGATCTTCAGGTGATCGGCGTACATGTCGGTCAGGTACAGGAACGTGCGGCCGTCGACGCGCCGCGCGAACGGCATGCCGGGGTACTGGTCCGTGTGGAACACGGGATCGTCCGGATACTTGAAGCGGTTCGACAGGAAGCCGGCGTATTTCCAGTCCTGGCCGGGCGGCTTCGACAGGTCGAGCTCGAAGCGCTTGTTGCCCGTGTACACGCTGTTCGGCCGTGCGGGATCGAGCCACGCGCCGTCGACGAACAGCAGCCCCTGCACCTGCCAGCGCAGCTTGCCGTCCGGCGTGTAGCTCTCGAGCACCGCGCCGAGCCCCGCACCGATCGTGTCGTGGCGCGGCCCGATGCCGTTCATCGACACGTACACGTTGCCCGCGCGATCGACGCCCACGCCCGTCAGCCCGTTGAAACGTTGCGGCCCGGGGCGGCCCGGCACCGGGCCCGCGAAGATCCCGCCGCGCTCGCCGAGCGTGCCGGACGGCGCATAGCCGTTGCCGCCTTTCGAGAAAATCAGCACCTGCTGGCGCGGGCCGTTGTCCGCGACCAGCACGCGCCCTTTCGCGTCGACCGCCACGTCCACCGCATCGGTCCCCTCGGGCAGCGCGGGCGCGTCGTCGAGCTTGCGGCCGTCCGCGCGCACGTGCACGAGGTGCGCGGGCCCGTTGAGCGTATCGGTGAGCAGCCACAGCGTGCCGTCGCCGGCAAGCGCGATGCGGCCCGGCTCGTGCGCACTCCACGTGCCCTTCTTCTGCATCGTTTCAGTGTCGTACACGTCGACTTCGTCATGCGAAGGATTCGTCGCGAACAACGTCTTGTCGTCGGCCGCGAGGCCGCCCACTTCCGCCTTCAGCTCACCGACCTCCGACCGCGCGGGTGCCGCCACCTCGTTCATCACCATGAAGCTCGCGGCCATTCGCGCACGGCCGGCATCGGCGCGCCCGCCGGGCGCGACCTGCGGCGCCGCGCGGAACGGCGCGGGCTGCTTCATGTCGCCGATCGTGCGCCGCGAAATGCCGTACCACTGCTTGCCCTTGTCCGGCCAGATGCCGGGCGACTGCAGATGGCCGCGCTCGTTGCCGACGCCGATCGCGACGTACGCATACTTGCCGTTCACCGCGACCGCGTTGCCGCCGAGGTTGCCCCAGCCATGCGTGCCGCCGGCGAAGCCGAGCATCTTCCCGTCCTGGTAGACGCTCGCCTCGGCGCCGCTCTCGTCCCACGGCGCGTTCGTATACACCTTGCCGTCGGGCGTCACCGCGATCGCGCGAATGTCGATCTGCGTCCAGCTGCCGTCGCCGTAGCCGAACGTGTTGCCGACCCACGACGTGGTCGCGGGCAACACGGTTTCAGCCGGTGCGGCGCTCGCGGACAGCGCCGCGCATACCGTCATGCCAACCAGAATCAGACGTCGCAATGCGCTCTCCAGACTCGATGCAAAAGCGACCGGCGCCCGCGGCGTGCTGCGTGCCTGGATGACCTGTCGCTAAATGGGTTTCAAACGTCGCGATGCAGGTTACAAGCAAAAATAATCACAAGAAATTTGGAAATATTTGGGGATGTTTCCGCCTGAAATATTGAACCGGAATCGTCCGGAATAGCCCCGGCGAAGCGGAAATAACGACCGCCTTTCACGCGACGATCCGTAGAAAATTCCGCTCCGGCCCGCCCGACGGCCACCCTGGCCTGCAAATCTTTCATCTCGTGATTGAAACGACCGGCATTTGAATGTTTTCAGCCGAATAAATGACATGCGTTTTTTTGCCGATTTCTTTTCCCTAGAATCGATTTCGAATCAATATTCCCTTTAAACGCATGCATTACGTTCACGCATCGAATGCGCGGCGCGCGTCGGCATCGGCCGCGCGTCGCGAAGGAGCGGCGCGATGACGGGCATCTCGCGCACCGCCGACCTCGCCCCGCCGCAACACGGCCGCATCGTGCAGCTCGACGGGCTGCGCGCGATCGCCGTCGGCGCCGTGTTCCTGCAACACGCGCTGAAGGCGCCGCTGTGGATGGGCGTCGACCTGTTCTTCGTGCTGAGCGGCCTGCTGATCACCGGCATCCTGCTCGAGCGCAAGGCGCGCGGACAGTCGTACTTCAGCCACTTCTACGCGCGCCGAGTGCGCCGGATCCTGCCGCCGTACGTGTTGCTGCTGGTCGTGTCGACGCTGCTGTTCGGCGCGAGCTGGCTGCCGCACTGGCCGTGGTTCGCGTTCTTCTCGACCAACATCGGGCTGTCGCTCGGCAGCATCGGCCACGACAGCCTGAACGTGCTGTGGTCGCTCGCCGTCGAGGAGCAGTTCTACATCTTCTGGCCGTTCGTCGTGCTGTGGTGTTCGGAGCGCGCGCTGCTGTGGATCGCCGCCGCGCTGATCGTCGCGGCGCCCGTGCTGCGCGCGATCGCGACGCCGTGGTTCGATTCGTTCTGGCCGATCTACTACCTGACGCCGTTCCGGATGGACCTGCTCGCCGCTGGCGCGCTGCTCGCGATCGTGCTGCGCCGCGACCGGCGCGCGCTGGAGCCGTTCTATCCGCTCGCGATCGTCGGCGCGCTCGTGTCGCTCGCGATCCTCGGCTGGCTGCACCTGTCGTTCCCGCGTTTCCGCGCCGCGAACACGCCGCTGTCGAACGCCGCGCTCTACAGCATCTCGCTGCTGCTGTGCACGTCGATCGTCGTGATCGCACTGCGCGGACGCGGCGTCGTGCAGCGCGTGCTGACGAACCCGCTGCTCGTGTACGTCGGCACCGTCAGCTACACCGTCTACCTGATTCACCTGAGCGTGCTGTACGCGCTGTGGCCGCTGCACCTGAACCGCTTCGTCACGGCCGCGCTCGCGCTGGCCATCACGCTCGTATACGCCACCGTGAGCTGGTACGGCTTCGAGCGGCGCCTGACCCGCGGCCCCGCGCGCAGCACGGTACCCGCCGCCGCGCGCACGACCGCCTGACTTTCTCAATCCATCGTTTCGACCAGGACATTGCCATGAGCCAAACTCGCAAGAAGGCCATCATCACGGGGATCACCGGGCAGGACGGCGCCTACCTGACCAAGCTGCTGCTCGACAAGGGCTACGAAGTCACGGGCACCTACCGCCGCACCAGCTCGGTCAACTTCTGGCGCATCGCCGAGCTCGGCGTCGACACGCACCCGAACCTGTCGCTCGTCGAGCACGACCTGACGGATGCCGGCTCCAGCCTGCGGCTGCTCGAACGCACGCAGCCCGACGAGCTGTACAACCTGGCCGCGCAGAGCTTCGTCGGCGTGTCGTTCGACCAGCCGGCGACGACCGCCGAGGTCACGGGCGTCGGCCCGCTGAACCTGCTCGAGGCGATCCGCGTGGTGAGCCCGAAGACGCGCTTCTACCAGGCGTCGACGTCCGAGATGTTCGGCAAGGTGCAGGCGATCCCGCAGACGGAAACCACCGCGTTCTACCCGCGCAGCCCGTACGGCGTCGCGAAGCTGTACGCGCACTGGATGACCGTGAACTACCGCGAGTCCTATGGCCTGTTCGGCTGCAGCGGCATCCTGTTCAACCACGAATCGCCGCTGCGCGGCCGCGAGTTCGTCACGCGCAAGATCACCGACACCGTCGCGAAGATCAAGCTCGGCAAGGCGACCCGGCTCGAGCTCGGCAACCTCGACGCGAAGCGCGACTGGGGCTTCGCGCTCGAATACGTCGAAGGGATGTGGCGGATGCTGCAGGCCGACGAGCCCGACACCTACGTGCTCGCGACCAACCGCACCGAGACCGTGCGCGACTTCGTGCAGATGGCGTTCGCGGCCGCCGGCTATCAGATCGAATGGACCGGCAAGGGCGAGCAGGAACGCGGCCTCGACGCGTCGAACGGCGACGTGCTCGTCGAAGTGAATCCGAAGTTCTACCGCCCTGCCGAAGTCGACCTGCTGATCGGCTCCGCCGACAAAGCGAAAGCCAAGCTGGGCTGGGCGCCGGAGACGACGCTCGAACAGCTCTGCCAGATGATGGTCGAAGCGGACCTGACGCGGAACCGGCACCATGACACGTACTGAAGCCAGGCGCCCGTCGCGCCGGGCGTTCGTCACGGGCCTGGCGGGCTTCACCGGCCGCTACATGGCGCAGCGGCTCGCTGCGGCCGGCTACGACGTGTGGGGCACCGTGGCGCCCGGCGCAGCGCGGCTCGACGATCCGGCGCTCGCCCACTGCACGCTGCTGCCGGTCGACCTGCTCGATGCGGACGCGACCCGTGCGGCGCTCGCCGATGCGCGGCCCGATGCGGTCGTGCATCTCGCCGCGCGCGCGCACGTCGCGCAGGACGAGCCATCGCAGACCTACGCGGTCAACATCGTCGGCACGCGCAACCTGCTGGCCGCGCTCGCGGGCCTCGACCGCCGCCCGTCGGCGGTGCTGCTCGCCAGCAGCGCGAACATCTACGGCAATTCGACGGCCGGCGTGCTCGACGAAAGCGTCGCGCCCGCGCCCGCGAACGACTACGCGGTCAGCAAGCTCGCGATGGAATACGCGGCGAAGCTGTGGGCCGACCGCCTGCCGATCGTGATCGCGCGGCCGTTCAATTACACAGGCGTCGGCCAGGACGACGCGTATCTGCTGCCGAAGCTGGTATCGCACTATGCGCGCAACGCGCCGCGCATCTCGCTCGGCAATCTCGACGTGAGCCGCGATTTCTCCGACGTGCGCGACGTGACGGCCGCCTATCTGAAGCTGCTCGAAGCCGCGCCGGCCGGCGAGACGTTCAACATCTGCTCGGAGCGCGCGTATTCGCTGAAGGAAGTGCTGGCGATGCTGTCGCGAATCGCCGGTTACGTGATCGACGTGACGATCGATCCGCGCTTCGTTCGGCATAACGAAGTAAAGAGCCTGAGCGGGTCGCGCGACAAGCTGCGGCGCGCGGTGGGCGAGCTGCCCGTGACGCCGCTCGACGAAACCTTGCGCTGGATGATGGACGCGATGCGCGACGCGCGGGCCGGCTGATTCCGGCAACGCAACACGCGTTCGTCGCCGACTGAAAAGAAAACGGGCCGCCCTGTCTGAGCGGCCCGTCGTCATGCCGGCCCTGAAACCGGCGCCGCCGCGCTCAGCCCTCGAGGCCGCGCGCGAGATCGTTGCGCAGGTCGCCCGCGTTTTCCAGGCCGACCGCGAGGCGGATCAGCCCTTCGGTGATCCCCGCGGCCGCACGCGCTTCCGGCGTGATGCGCGCGTGCGTCGTCGTCGCCGGATGCGTGATCGTCGTGCGCGTGTCGCCGAGGTTGCCGGTGATCGAGACCAACTTCGTGCTGTCGATCACGCGCCACGCGTTCGCGCGCTGCTGCTCCGGCGTGTCGCCCTTCAGCTCGAACGATACGATCGCGCCGCCCGCCTTCTGCTGGCGCTTCGCCAGCTCATGCTGCGGATGGGATTCGAGCCCCGGATAGAACACGCGCTTGACCGCAGGATGCGAATCGAGCCAGCGCGCGATTTCCAGCGCGTTCGCCGACTGCTTCTCGACGCGCAACGACAGCGTCTCCATCCCCTTCAGCAGCACCCACGCGTTGAACGCCGACAGCGTCGGGCCCGCGCTGCGCACGAACGGGAACACCTTACCCATGATGAATTCCTTCGAGCCGACCAGCGCGCCGCCGAGCACGCGGCCTTGGCCGTCGAGGAACTTCGTCGCCGAGTGCATCACGACGTCCGCGCCGAGCTTCAGCGGCTGCTGCAGCACCGGGCTGCAGAAACAGTTGTCGACGACGAACAGCGCGTTCGCGGCCTTCGCGATCTTGCCGATCGCCTCGATGTCGGCGAGTTCGGTCAGCGGGTTCGACGGCGTTTCGAGGAAGAACATCTTCGTCTCGGGCCGCACCGCTTCCTGCCAGGCGTTCAGGTCGGTCGGATCGACGAAGGTCGTCGTGATGCCGAACTTGCTGAAGATCTGCGAGAACATCCCGAGCGTCGAGCCGAACAGGCTGCGCGAGCTGACGAGGTGATCGCCCGCCTGCAGCGCGGACATCACGACCGACATGATCGCGGCCATGCCCGACGCCGTCGCGATGCAGGCCTCGCCGCCTTCGAGCGCGGCGAGACGATCCTGGAACATGGTGACGGTCGGGTTCGTGAAGCGCGAATAGGTGAAATAGTCTTCCGAATTCGCGAAGCGCTCGGCTGCCTCGGCCGCGCTCGTGAAGCAGAAGCTCGACGTGAGGAACAGCGCTTCCGAGTGCTCGTTGAAGTCGCTGCTGCGCAGCGTGCCCGCGCGCACGGCGAGCGTGTCGAAGTTGAGGGAGTCGTCCATGTTCCGTTATCCGTATTCGAGGGGTCGCGCCGAGGGTCGTGCGTCCGGCGCGCGCCCAGCCACAAAAATCAGGCCAAAACAAAAAGCCCGCTATGCGTCGGCATCAGCGGGCTTCGGTGCGGTACGACAGCGATCGACTCGGGCCGGCTGCCGCCGGCCTTCGCTTTAGCTGTTTTGGGAAGTCGCCCCGCGTCCGCAAGCTGAATCAAATCGACGCAAGGCCACATCCTATCACGCTTCATCCGAAGCGTGCGCCGGTATCACTCGACCGACAGCTGCAGGTTCATCTGCGAACGCGCGGTGTCGCCTGCCGTGTCGCGATCGGCCTGCGACGCCGGTGCGAGACGGGCGCGCTCGATCGCGTCGAGGTACTCGGGCGTCACGGCGCCGGTGATGTAGTTGCCGTCGAAGCACGACGCCTCGAAGCCCTCGAGCTTCGGGTTGATGTCGCGCACCGCGCGGCGCAGGTCGTCGACGTCCTGATAGATCAGGTGGTCGGCGCCGATGATCTTCGCGACTTCCTCGTCGGTGCGGCCGTGTGCAACCAGCTCGCCGCGCGTCGGCATGTCGATGCCGTACACGTTCGGGAACTTCACGGGCGGCGCCGCCGACGCGAAGATCACCGACTTCGCGCCCGCATCGCGCGCCATCTGCACGATTTCGTGCGAGGTCGTGCCGCGCACGATCGAGTCGTCGACGATCAGCACGTGCTTGTCCTTGAACTCGATGCTCATCGCATTGAGCTTCTGGCGCACCGACTTCTTGCGCACGGCCTGGCCCGGCATGATGAAGGTACGGCCGACGTAGCGGTTCTTGAAGAAGCCTTCGCGATACTCGACGCCGAGCTTCGCGGCAACCTGCATCGCAGCCGGACGCGACGAATCGGGAATCGGCATCACGACGTCGATCGGCACGTTCGGCAGCTCGCGCTTGATCTTCTCGGCGAGGTAGTCGCCCATGCGCAGGCGCACGTTGTAGACGGGCACGCCGTCGAGGCACGAATCCGGACGTGCGAGATACACGTATTCGAACATGCACGGATTCAGCGTCGGGTTCTCCGCGCACTGCTGGCTGTGGAAGTTGCCGGCCTTGTCGATGAAGATCGCTTCGCCCGGCTGCACGTCGCGCACGAATTCGAAGCCGATGCCTTCGACCGCCACCGACTCCGACGCGACCATCCATTCGGTGCCGTGTTCGGTCTCGAGCTTGCCGATGCAGAGCGGACGGATGCCGAACGGATCGCGGAACGCGACCAGGCCGTAGCCGGCGATCAGCGACACGATCGCGTACGAGCCCTGCAGGCGGCGATGCACGCCCTCGACAGCCTTGAACAGCGCGGCCGGATCGAGCTCGAGGCCGGTCGTCGACAGCTGCAGCTCGTGCGCGAACACGTTGAGCAGCACTTCGCTGTCGGAATTGGTGTTGATGTGCCGGCGGTCGATCCGGAACATCTCGTCCTTCAGCTGTTCCCAGTTCGTCAGGTTGCCGTTGTGCGCGAGGATGATCCCGAACGGCGCGTTCACGTAGAACGGCTGCGCCTCGGCTTCGCTCGACGCCGAACCGGCCGTCGGATAGCGGACCTGGCCGATGCCGAAGGTGCCGGGCAGGCTGCGCATGTTGCGCGTGCGGAACACGTCGCGCACCATGCCGTTAGCCTTGTACATGTGGAAATTGCTGCCGTCCGCCGTCGCGATGCCCGCTGCGTCCTGACCGCGATGCTGCAGGAGCAGCAGGCTGTCATAGATCAGCTGATTGACGGGGGCTTGGGAGATAACACCTACGATGCCGCACATGGCATGTCCTTCAAGATGACAAAATCGGTTCCGTCCTGCCCGGCCGCGTCGTCACACGCGTACATACTGGGCCATGCCGTCGGGCAGGAGCTGCTTCAGCTCGTGCACGCCCTGTTCGGCGAAAGGACGCAATAGCGCATTGCGCCAGAAATCCTGTTTGGGCAATTCGGTCAGCCCGGCCGCCGCGACCAGCAGCACCACCAGCACGCAGCCGCGGACGAGCCCGAACATCATGCCCAGCGAGCGATCGACCCCGCCGAGGCCCGTCGCCTGCGCGATCCGCGACAACAGCGCGTTCGCGACACCCGCGACGAACACGACGCCGATCACGATCAGCGCGAATGCGATCACCCACTGCGTCAGCGCGCCGCCCGGCCAGTTCGCCGGGATATACGGCACCACCAGTCCGACATAGCGGGCGGCGATCGCGATCGCCGCGATCCAGCCGATCAGCCCGAAAATCTCGGAGACGAAACCGCGCCACGCGCCACGCAGCGCAGACAACGCGATCACCGCCAATACAGCGTAGTCGAAAGCCGTCAGCATCGCACGTTACTGCGTGAGTCCGGCTTCGCGCACCTTCGCGATCGCGGCGGACGCCGCCGCGCGATCCGCAAACGGGCCGGCACGCAGCTGGCTAGCCGTGCTGCCGTCTGCCTGCTTGCGATGCTCGACATATGCGGGCACGCCCGCCGATTTCAACTTGGTGGCCCACGAACGAGCCGTTGCGTCGTCCTTGAACGAGCCGAGCTGCACCGCGAAACGCGCACCGGCCGGCGACGCCGGCGACGACGCATCGCCGCTGTCGGCCGCGGCGTCTGCGTTCGCGACCGCCGCGGGCGCCGGCTTCGGCGCGGCCGGCTTCGCCGCGGGTGCGGGCGCCGCCGCGGCCGGCTTCGCAGCGGGCTTCGGCGGCGTCACGCTCGCCGTGGTCGTCGAGGGTTCGGGCTTCGCGGCCGGCTTGGCCGTGTCCTTCTCCGCGGGGGCCGGAACGGCCGCCACCGCGGCGTCGGAGGCCGGCGGCTCGTCGTGCGCGACGCCCGCCTGCACGTCGGACGCGTCGTCGTCACGCGGCGCGACCGCCTGATGCGCGGGCCGGTTCGGAATGTCGATCGCGATGTCGTCCGTCACCGGCTTCGGGTGCGAATCGAGCACCATCGGCAGCACGATCACCGCGGCGACGACGAGCGCGATCGCGCCGACGAGGCGCCGGCGGGCGCGTTGCTTTTCAGGAAGGGTCGGATCGAGGAGCAGCGCGTCCGATTCCGGACGCTCGGTGCGGCGCGTGCGCCGCTCGACGCGTTCAGTGCGCTCCGTGCGCACGTTCCGGGAGGCCCCGGTACGACCGCCGCGCCGCGGGGGCGCGTCGTCGTCTTTCTTGCCGAACGAGAAAATTCCCATGAATGGCTGAGTCCGAAACTGCCCTTCAGTCAGTGTTGCTGCGATTTCCGGTAGGCCATCACACCCGCCACCGTATGGAAACTGCCGAAAACCACGATTCTATCATTCTCGGATGCTCTTTTTAGTGCATCGCGAAACGCTTCGGCGGGCGACGCGTACCGCGTCACGCTCGAATCGGCCCCGTCCTCCACGCCGGCCTTGCGCAGCGCGGCTTCGAGCTGCTCCGCGCTCGCCGCGCGCGGCAGCGGCAGGTCGGTCACGCACCAGTGGTCGATCTCGCCCTTCAGGTGCCGCAGCACGCCGTCGATGTCCTTGTCGTGCATCGCACCGAACACCGCGTACGTGTATGGGAAGAAGCCCATGTTGCCCAGATTCTGCTCGAGCACGGCCGCCGCATGCGGGTTGTGCGCGACGTCCAGCACGATCGCCGGCTTGCCGGGCAGCACCTGGAAGCGCCCCGGCAGCTCGACGTTCGCGAGCCCGAGCCGGATGTCCTGCGCGGACACCGGCAGCACCGGGCGCAGCGCCTCGAGCGCGGCCAGCGCGGCCGATGCATTGATCAGCTGGTTCGCACCGCGCAGCGCCGGGTAAGCGAGCGCCGGATAGCGCTTCTCGCGGCCGAGGTAGCTCCATTGCTGGCGCTCCGCGCCCGGCTGCGCTTCGTAGCGAAAATCGCGGCCGACCAGCCACAGGTCGGCGCCGATCGCTTCGGCATGCTCGACCAGCGTGTTCGGCACCGCGGGATCGCCGCAGATCGCCGGCTTGCCCGCGCGGAAGATCCCCGCCTTCTCGAACGCGATCTTCTCGCGCGTGTCGCCGAGGTATTCGGTATGGTCGATGTCGATACTCGTGACGATCGCGCAATCGGTATCGATGATGTTGACCGCATCGAGCCGGCCGCCGAGGCCGACTTCGAGGATCACCGCATCGAGCCCGCGCGACGCGAACAGGTGCAGGATCGCGAGCGTCGTGAATTCGAAGTACGTGAGCGACACCGGCTCCGGCAGCGACGTGCGCGCCGCTTCGACGGCTTCGAAGTGCGGCAGCAGCTCGGCGTCGCTGACCTGCTGGCCGTTCACGCGCGCTCGCTCGCCGAATTCGAGCAGGTGCGGCGACGTGTGGCAGCCGACCTTGTAGCCCGCGTGAACGAGGATCGCCTCGAGGAACGCGCAGGTCGAACCCTTGCCGTTCGTGCCGCCGACCGTGATCACGGGGCACGTGAATTCGAGCTGCAGCGCCGCCTTGACCTGCCCGATGCGGGTGAGGCCCATGTCGATGCCGACCGGGTGCGCGCGTTCGAGATGCGAAAGCCACGCGTCGAGAGTGGGAAAAGTGCTCATCGGATCAAATCTGAATCGGTACCGCCACTACGCCAAAAAACGAAACGCGCCGCCCGGCGGTTCAGCCGGGCGACGCGCGCAGTTCACAACGCCGCGCCAATCAGGCCAGCGCGTCGGCCGGCTGTCGCTGCAGCAGCGCGAGCAGTTGCGCGATCTCGTCGCGCATCTTGCGGCGGTCGACGATCATGTCGATCGCGCCCGTCTTCAGCAGGAATTCCGCGCGCTGGAAGCCTTCCGGCAGCTTTTCGCGAACCGTCTGCTCGATCACGCGCGGGCCGGCGAAGCCGATCAGCGCCTTCGGCTCGGCGATCACGACGTCGCCGAGGAACGCGAAGCTCGCCGACACGCCGCCCATCGTCGGGTCGGTCAGCACCGAAATGAACGGCAGCTTGGCCTCGGCCAGCTTGGTCAGCATCGCGGTGGTCTTGGCCATCTGCATCAGCGACAGCAGGCTTTCCTGCATCCGGGCGCCGCCCGAAGCGGTAAAGCAGATGAACGGCACCTGCTGCTCCAGCGCGTTCTGCGCGCCGCGCGCGAAGCGCTCGCCGACGACCGAGCCCATCGAGCCGCCCATGAACGAGAACTCGAAGCAGGCCGCGACGACGGGCAGCGTGTGGATCGCACCGCCCATCACGACCATCGCGTCGGTCTCGCCCGTCTCGTCCATCGCTTCCTTCAGACGATCGGGGTACTTGCGGCTGTCCTTGAACTTCAGCGAGTCGACCGGCACGATTTCCTGGCCGATTTCATAGCGGCCTTCCGGATCCAGCAGCCCGTCGAGGCGCTCGCGCGCGCCGATGCGCATGTGGTGATCGCACTTCGGGCACACGTGCAGGTTCGCGTCCACGTCGTTGCGGTACAGCACGGCCTCGCAGGACGGGCACTTGACCCACAGGCCTTCCGGAATGCCCTTGCGGCTTTTCGGGTCGGTCTGCTTGATCTTCGGCGGCAACAGTTTGTCGAGCCAGCTCATCGTATGGTTTCCTGTTCCGTGGCGGGGCGGGCCGACCGGCCCGTTCCCGCTTCCTGTGTTGTGTTTATCGCGCCGTGTTGCCGGCGCCGTCCAGGGCGGCGCGCAGCTCGGCGATGAAAGTCTTCAGCGCGGCGGCGGCGCCCTCCGGCGCGGCGCTCTCGAGCAGCTGCACCAGGCGGCTGCCGATCACGACGGCGTCCGACACTTCGGCCACCGCGCGCGCCGTTTCGGCGTCGCGGATGCCGAAGCCGACGCCCACCGGAACCGGCACGCGCGACTTGATGGCCGGGATTTTACCCGCAATGCTCGAAACATCCAGATTTCCGGCGCCGGTCACGCCCTTGAGCGACACGTAGTACACGTAGCCGCTCGCGATCTTGCCCACGTCTGCGATGCGTTCGTCGGTCGACGTCGGCGCGAGCAGGAAGATCGGATCGATCTGCGCGGCACGCATTTTCTCGGCGAACACGCCCGCTTCCTCGGGCGGATAGTCGACGACGAGCACGCCGTCGACGCCCGCCGCCTGCGCTTCGGCCGCGAACGCGTCGACGCCCATCCGCTCGATCGGGTTCGCATAGCCCATCAGCACGACGGGGGTTTTCTGGTCGGTCTCGCGGAAGCGCTTCACGTCGGCGAGCACGCTCTTCAGCGTGACGCCGCGCGCGAGCGCGCGTTCCGACGAGCGCTGGATCACGGGGCCGTCGGCCATCGGGTCCGAGAACGGCACGCCGAGCTCGATCACGTCGGCGCCGCCTTCGGCGAGCGCGTGCATGAATTCGACGGTCTTCGCGGGATCGGGGTCGCCGGCCGTGATGAACGGGATCAGGCCCTTGCGGCCTTGTTCGGCGAGTGCGGCGAAGGTCTGCTGGATACGGGAGGACATGGCAATTTTCCTTGATGCGATCGGCGACTCGGCGGCGCGACTCACGCGCACGCCGGCGCGACGAGCGCGCTCACGCGCTCATGCGCGATCGCGCAATAACTTTCGTTGATCTCGTAGCCGACGAAGTCGCGCCCCTGCCGTGCGCAGGCCACCGCGGTCGTGCCGCTGCCCATGAACGGATCGAGCACGCGGCCGCCCGGCGGGCAGCTTGCGAGCACCATCCGCTCGATGATTTCCAGCGGCTTCTGGGTCGGATGATCGACGCGCTCCGCGTGCTGCCGATGCAGGCGCGAGACCGACCAGACGTCCTTCGGGTTGTAGCCCATCTCCAGCCACTTGCTGCCTTCGAACAGCTTGCGCGAGCGGGCCTTCTTCGTGTCGGCGTCGTACGGGATGCGGACCGGATCGAGATCGAAGTAATACGCTTTGGAAACCGCGAAAAAGCCGATGTTGTCGTGCACCGACGTGAAACGGCGCGTCGTGCCGCCCATGCTCGGCACGCGCCGGTCCCAGATGATCTCGTTGACCATCGTGAGCTTCGTCTTCAGGAAGCTGAAGATTTCCGGCGCGTACTGCCACGTGCAGAAGATGTACATCGACCCGCTCGGCTTGAGCTTCGGAATCGCGAGCTCGAGCCACTCGCGCGTCCACGCGAGGAAATCGTCGCCCGAACGCTTGTCCGAGTCGTTGCCGTAGTCCTTGCCGAGCCCGTACGGCGGATCGGCGACGATCAGGTCGATCGACGCATCCGGCAGGCGCGCGGCTTCGGTCATGAAATCGCGGTTGTGCAGCTCGATCCCGGACGGTCGTGCGCGCGGCACGGCGACGGCAGGCTGCACCGCCTCCGCTTCGCTCGCGGCGCCGCCGCCCGGTTGTTCGATCAGGTCACGCATCGGTCGGGGTCAGAGCGCGATGCCCGATCGCTCGGCGACCGTGTGCATGTCCTTGTCGCCGCGGCCCGACAGGTTGACGAGCAGGATCTTGTCCTTCGGCAACGTCGGCGCGAGCTTCACGCCGTACGCGATCGCGTGGCTCGACTCGAGCGCGGGGATGATCCCCTCGATCCGGCAGCAGTCGTGGAACGCCTTCAGCGCCTCGTCGTCGGTGATCGGCACGTACTGCGCGCGGCCGCTGTCCTTCAGCCATGCGTGCTCGGGGCCGACGCCCGGATAGTCGAGGCCGGCCGACACCGAATGCGTCTCGATGATCTGGCCGTTGTCGTCCTGCAGCAGGTACGTGCGGTTGCCGTGCAGCACGCCGGGGCTGCCGGCGATCAGCGACGCCGCGTGACGGCCGGTGTCGAGGCCGTCGCCGGCCGCTTCGACGCCGATCAGCTGCACGGAAGCATCGTCGATGTACGGATAGAAGATGCCCATCGCGTTCGAGCCGCCGCCGACGCACGCAATCACCGCGTCCGGCTGCCGGCCGGCGAGTTCCGGCATCTGCACCTTGCACTCGTCGCCGATCACGCGCTGGAAGTCGCGCACCATCGCCGGATACGGGTGCGGGCCCGCGACCGTGCCGATGATGTAGAACGTGCTTTCGATGTTCGTGACCCAATCGCGCATCGCTTCGTTCAGCGCGTCCTTCAGCGTGCGCGAACCCGATTCGACCGGCACGACCGTCGCGCCGAGCAGCTTCATCCGGTAGACGTTCGCGGCCTGGCGGCGCACGTCCTCGGCGCCCATGTAGACGATGCACTCCATGCCGAAGCGCGCGCAGATCGTCGCCGTCGCGACGCCGTGCTGGCCGGCGCCGGTCTCGGCGATCACGCGCTTCTTGCCCATCCGCTTCGCGAGCAGCGCCTGGCCGATCACGTTGTTGATCTTGTGCGCGCCGGTGTGGTTCAGGTCCTCGCGCTTCAGGTAGATCTGCGCGCCGCCGAGCGTCTCGCTCCAGCGCTGCGCGTGATAGATCGGCGACGGACGGCCGACGAAGTACTTCAGTTCGCGCTCGTACTCGGCGACGAAATCGGGGTCGTTCCGGAATTTTTCATACGCCGTGCGCAGTTCGTCCAGCGCGTGAATCAGCGTTTCGGCGACGAACACGCCGCCATACGGGCCGAAGTGGCCGCGATCATCAGGAAGGTTGTACATGGTGTCACTCTCGATCGGTCGGTGCGCCCCGCTGTCGGGGCCGCACCTTCTTGCATCACCCGGCGTCCGCTTCGCGCACCGCGCGTACGAACGCCGCCATCCGGGCGTGATCCTTCACGCCCTTCGCGCCCTCCACTTCGATGCCACTCGAGACATCGACAGCAAACGGACGCAACTGGCGAATCGCATCACCGACGTTTTGCGCGCTCAAGCCACCACTCAAAACGGCCCGATGCGCGAGCTCTGCGGGAATAAGAGACCAATCGAAGACCTTGCCGCTACCACCGTAGTCCGGCACCAAGGTGTCGAACAGGAAGCCGCGCGCTTTCGAATAATGAAGAGCCGATTCTACCAAATCGGCCGGCTGCGTCGAGGGGCCGACGCGCACCGCGCGCAACCACGGCAGGCGCGCCGCGCGGCCGAGGGCGTCGCACTGCTCGGGCGTCTCGTCGCCGTGCAATTGCAGCATCGTGAGCGGCACGTCGCGCACGACCGCCTCGATCTCCGCTTCGGTCGCGTTCACGAACAGCCCGACCACCGACACGAACGGCGGCGCGAGGCTCGCGAGTTCAGCCGCCAGCGCGATCGACACCGCGCGCGGGCTCTTCGGATAGAACACGAGGCCGATCGCGTCGGCGCCGAGCGCGGCGGCATGCAGCACGTCCTCGGGGCGCGACAGGCCGCACAGCTTGATGCGCGTGCGCGGCGCGAGGCCGGCCGCGGCAGAGATCGAAGAAGACACGGCGTGATCCGTCATGGTTGTGGGTCCAGATCGGCCCAGACGCTGCTCCACGGCACGCTGCCGAGCTGCGCGGGCGGGACGGCGAATTCCGCCGGGTAGCCGACATGGGCGAGGTACAGCCCGTCGGCCATGAACGTGGGCGCCGCGAGATTGCGATCGCGCCCGGCCAGCACGTCGGCGAGCCAGTCGGCCGGATAGCGGCCGCGCCCCACCGCGACGAGGCAGCCCATCAGGTTGCGCACCATGTGGTGCAGGAACGCGTTCGCGCGGAAGCGGAAATGAATGAAGTGGCCCGCGCGCCGCACGTCGATCTGGTACAGGTGTTTGACCGGCGTCTTCGACTGGCATTCCGACGACCGGAACGACGAGAAGTCGTGCTCGCCGATCAGATGCGCGGCGGCCGCGCGCATCGCGTCGTCGTCGAGCGGCGTGTGGATCCAGCCCGCGCGGCCGGCCAGCATCGGCGAGCGCACGGGATGCACGTACAGCGCGTAGTAGTACGTGCGTTCGAACGCCGAGAAACGCGCGTGGAACGCGTCCGGCATCGGCTTCGCCCACTGCACGGACACGGTCGGCGGCAGAAATGCGTTGGTGCCGCGCACCCACGAGAAATCCGCGCGATCGAGCTCCGTATCGAAATGCACGACCTGTCCGAGCCCGTGCACGCCCGTGTCGGTCCGCCCCGCGACCGTCGTGTGCAGCGGCACGCATGCGAACGCGCCGAGTGCGCGCTCGAGCGCATCCTGCACGGTCTTGCCGTGCGGCTGCGCCTGCCAGCCGCAGAAAGCGGCGCCGTCGTACTGAATCCCGAGCGCGATCCGCATCACGCCTCTTCCGCGAGTTTCGCGAGCAGCGCACGCGCATCGTCGCGCGTGGCGGCGTCGTTCGCGTCGACCACTTCCTGCAGCAGCGTGCGCGCGCCAGACAGATCGCCCAGTTGCACGTACTCCGACGCGAGATCCAGCTTGTTGCGGGCGATGCGGGCGAGTTCCTCCGGCGTCAGCGCGGGCAGCACGGCACCCGGCGCGGACGGCAGGTCGAGATCGAAATCCAGCTTCAGCGCGCCGAACTGCGCGACGCCGAGCGGCGGCAGCGACGACGGCGCGGCGGCACCGCCCGGGTGAGAGGCAGGCGTTGCCGCGTCCGGATCCCAGTCGAACTCGTCGTCGTGGTCGGCCGGATGTTGCGGGGACGGATCGGTCGCGCCAACTGGCGGGTGCGCGGCGGATTGACCGTTAGTTGCGATTTGCCCGCCTTCGGCTTGCCCTTCCCGTGCGGACGGCTCATCGGCCGTACGCGGCGGCAGCGGCATGTCGAGGCTGTTGAGCGCGCTGATCGCGTTCTGCATCAGCGCTGCGTGCTGCGCGTCGTTCGTCGCGGGTGCTGCGGCGGGCGTGACGAGCGGCTCGTCCGCGGCCGGTTCCGCGACAGGCTTCTCGTCGTGCGGGGCCGGCGTTGCTTCGCTGTCGGGTGCGATGCGCGCGGACGATGCTTCCGCCTGAACGTCGTGCGGCTTCGCCGTTTCCGACGGCGACGGGATTTCGGGTTCGTGCGTCTCGAACGTCTCCGCCGCTGCGGCCGCGGCCGTGACTAGACTCAGATCGGCGGCCGCGTCGCGGGCCAACGGCGTCTCGGGGAGAATCGGCTGCACTGGCTCGGTGGATGCGACCGGCGACGACGATGCACCGCCGTCGGCAACAGCCGTCCCGCCGGATGCCGGTGCGGTTTCGTCGGTCGGCCGCGCTTTCCGGCGCTTGCGCCACGCAAAACCGGCCGCCAGCACGACCACGGCGGCGCCGGCCGCTGCGGCCGGACGCCAGTCGATCTGTTCCGAACCGCGTGCAGGCGCGGCGGTCGCCGCCGGCACGGCCGGCTGCACCGCACTCGCGGCCACGCCGGACGACGCTTCGCTCGCAGCCGACGACGACGCGGCAGCTGACGCCGCCGCATCATTCGCGCCGTTCGCGCCGTTCGTGCCGTTCGTGCCGTTCGTGCCGTTCGTGCCGTTCGTGCCGTTCGTGCCGTTCGCAGCGGGACGCGGCGCAGCGGGCGCCGGCGCCGGTGCAACGTTGTTCGTGGCGGCCGGCTTCCCGATCCCGTGCTTCTGCAGTTCCATCAGCACGCGGTTCTTCAGCGCGAGCAATTGCTGCAGGCTCGACGGCCGCGGCTGCGACGCACCCGCGACGGGCGCTGCTGCAGACGGTTCGTGCATCCCTTGAGCCGCACCGCCCGGTCCGGCCTGCGTCACGGCCTCGCTGGCGGACGACGGTGCGGACTGGATCGCGCCGTTCCACACGTGCGGCCCGCTTGCGCCGGCCGCAGCCGCTGGCGACTGGACGGATTCGACCGTCGACGCGCCGTGCGCGGCGGACGCGCCGCTCGAAGCCGACGCGCCTGCCGCTGCCCCGGCTGCAACCGTGACGCTCGCCCCGCTGACCGGCGCCGTATGCGCGGCCGATACGGCCGGCGCGGTTTGCACGGCCGACCCAGGATGCGGCGCCGACGCGCCATGCTGCGCGACCGCCGCCGTGCCCGACGCAGCAGCCGGCACGAGCGCCGCGCCGGTCGCATCGAGCGCCGGCACCGTCAGCGTCGCGCCGACTTTCAGGCGGCTCGGGTCGTGCTTCATGAACGCCTGCGGATTGGCGTCGAACAGCGCGCGGCCGGCGCGCGCGAGCACGCCCGGATCGTGCGATTGCGTCGCGGCTTTCGCGAGGTCGTTCAACGATTGGCCCGGCTGGACCGTCACGTTGAGCGGCGCGGCACCGCCGGCGGCAGACGCCGGCAGCTCGCCGGAACCGGCCGCCCAGGCCGAAGCGGCCGCGCCGAGCGCCAGGATCGCCAGCGCGCCACGCACGGCGCGCGCCAGACGGGACTGACGCGGAAACAAGGAAATTCGGGACATCGTAGGCTCTATCGCCGCGCGCGGGCGCGGCTCGGATTCGCGTAGGGAAGCGTCAATAAAGTCGCCGCAGAAA
Source organism: Burkholderia sp. Bp8984 (assembly GCF_003853755.1). Taxonomy (NCBI): domain Bacteria; kingdom Pseudomonadati; phylum Pseudomonadota; class Betaproteobacteria; order Burkholderiales; family Burkholderiaceae; genus Burkholderia; species Burkholderia sp. Bp8984. The sequence goes on along the minus strand of NZ_QTQN01000006.1, from coordinate 76,726 downwards.
TGCAAAAGCGTCGCGCAGAACGCGACGCTTTGGGCGGCTCTGCGCGTCGTAACCGCATAGTTTACTTCACACGATCGCGTTCCGGCCGAATTCGTCGCCTGCGGATGCGGCCGTCCGCGCCTGCGCCGCGACCTTACGGCCGACCGCGTCGGGCCGTCGGTGCGCGAATCGCGCGAAGGCATCGCCGATCCGGGCACAGAATCGCACGCGCCGGTTTTGTCAAAAGAGGATCATCAATCGATGAAAAACCGGACGACGGCATCGGGTTCCGGAACGAATTCGGCCCCTCCTTGTACTTCGCGTCGCATCGATTCCTCGTGCCAAAGGATGGCGATGCAGGAAAAGCCCCGGCCGCGCGAGCGGTTCGGGACTTCCGCGCAATGGGCGGTCCGCACAAGACCTGACGCCGGACAAAAAAACGCCTGCCGCCCCGCGAAGGGCTGGCAGGCGTTTCGCGTCACGCGCGCACCGCGCGCGGCGCGGCCCGACTTACTTGTCGAGCAGGATGCGCAGCATGCGGCGCAGCGGCTCGGCCGCGCCCCACAGCAGCTGGTCGCCGACCGTGAACGCCGACAGGTATTCGCCACCCATCGCGAGCTTGCGCAGGCGACCGACCGGCACCGTCAGCGTGCCGGTGATCTTCGCCGGCGACAGGTCGCGCATCGACGCTTCGCGCTCGTTCGGCACGACCTTCACCCAGTCGTTCGCCGACGCGAGGATGCCGTTGATTTCGTCGAGCGGGACGTCCTTCTTCAGCTTGATCGTCAGCGCCTGCGAGTGGCAGCGCATCGCGCCGATCCGCACGCACAGGCCGTCGACCGGGATCGAGCCCGGCTCGCCCATGGCCGGCTTGCCGAGGATCTTGTTGGTTTCCGCGCCGCCCTTCCACTCTTCCTTCGACATCCCGTTGCCGAGATCCTTGTCGATCCACGGGATCAGCGAGCCGGCGAGCGGCACGCCGAAGTGGCTCGTCGGCATCGCGTCGCTGTTCATCGTCGCGAGCACGCGGCGGTCGATGTCGAGAATCGCGGAAGCCGGATCGGCGAGTTGCTCCTGCACCGAACCGTGCAGCGTGCCCATCTGCGACAGCAGTTCACGCATGTTCTGCGCGCCCGCGCCCGATGCGGCCTGGTAGGTCATCGCCGTCATCCAGTCGACGAGGTTCTCGCGGAACAGGCCGCCGAGCGCCATCAGCATCAGGCTGACCGTACAGTTGCCGCCGACGAAGTTCTTCGTGCCCTTGACGAGCGCGTCCTTGATCACGTCGAGGTTGACCGGATCAAGGATGATGACCGCGTCGTCGTTCATCCGCAGCGACGAGGCCGCATCGATCCAGTAGCCGTTCCAGCCGGCCGCGCGCAGCTTCGGGAACACGTCGTTCGTGTAGTCGCCGCCCTGGCACGTGATGATCACGTCGCACTTCTTCAGCTCGTCGACGTTGGTCGCGTCCTTGAGCGTAGTCTCGTTTTTCGCGAACGACGGCGCCTTGCCGCCCGTGTTGCTGGTGCTGAAAAACACCGGTTCGATCAGGTCGAAATCACCTTCTTCCTGCATGCGCTGCATCAGCACGCTGCCGACCATGCCGCGCCAACCTACGAGACCTACGTTCATGACTAACCCTTTGCTTGAATGGAGCTTCCCCGCCATTTCCGTCCCCGCGTGACCGCGCGGGGAAACAGGCGGGCACGACGGCGATCAGCGTTTAATGATCGTTTTCGTGGTAATGGTTTTCGTGATGACGATGGCGCGCGCACCCGCACGGGCAGTGTTGCCGTGGAGTTTCAGGACCGGGGAGATCAGGGAAATCAGCGCCATCGTTCGAGTCTACACAAAGCCGGTTGCCCGCACAACGGCCAACCGCGCGCGAACCGGCCGATTTCGCGGCCCGTTCGCGCCCTTTTCTATCTTGACTGCCTGTTGCCTTGCCGCGCGCTTACAGCGCGGCGACCACCGCGTCGCCCATCGCCGCCGTGCCGACCTGCTGGCAGCCCGGCGTCGCGATGTCGCCGGTGCGGTAGCCTTGTTCGAGCACCGTTTTCACGGCGCGCTCGATGCGATCGGCCTGCTCCGCGCGATTCAGCGAATAGCGCAGCAGCATCGCGGCCGACAGGATCGTCGCCAGCGGATTCGCGATGCCCTTGCCCGCGATGTCCGGCGCCGAACCGTGCGACGGCTCGTACAGACCCTTGTTGTTCTTGTCGAGCGACGCCGACGGCAGCATGCCGATCGAGCCCGTCAGCATCGACGCTTCATCCGACAGGATGTCGCCGAACATGTTGCCGGTCACGATCACGTCGAACTGCTTCGGCGCCTTCGCGAGCTGCATCGCCGCGTTGTCGACGTACATGTGCGACAGCTCGACGTCCGCGTATTCCTTCGACACGTCGATCATGACGTCGCGCCAGAACTGCGACGTCTCCAGCACGTTCGACTTGTCGACCGACAGCAGCTTCTTCGCGCGCTTTTGCGCGGCCTGGAACGCGACGTGTGCGATGCGGCGCACTTCCGGTTCCGAGTAGCGCATCGTGTCGAAGCCTTCGCGCGCGCCGGCGAACGGGCCGTCCGGTGCCGCGCGCACGCCGCGCGGCTGGCCGAAGTAGATGTCGCCGTTCAGTTCGCGCACGATCAGGATGTCGAGGCCCGCGACCAGTTCCGGCTTCAGCGGCGACGCATCGACGAGCTGCGGATAGCAGATCGCCGGACGGAAGTTCGCGAACAGCTCGAGATGCTTGCGCAGCCCGAGGATCGCCTGCTCGGGGCGCAGCGCGCGCTCGAGCGAGTCGTACTTCCAGTCGCCGACCGAGCCGAACAGGATCGCGTCGGCTTCCTTCGCGAGTTTCAGCGTCGCGTCCGGCAACGGATGACCGCTCGCCTCGTAGCCCGCGCCGCCAACCGGCGCCCGCTCGAGCTCGAACTTTTCGTCGAGGGCGTTCAGCACCTTGACCGCTTCGTTGACGATTTCCGGACCGATGCCGTCGCCGGGCAGCACTGCAATCTTCATGCGTTATTCCTGACTGGATAGGTATGGGTGGCAGGTCGGCGAGCGCGCGTCATGCGCGCCCGCCCGGAGGCAATCTCAGCCGACCAGCTTGTTGTTGAGCCACGGCTGCTTCGCGAGCCGCTCGGCTTCGAACTGGCGGATCTTGTCCGCGTGACGCAGCGTCAGGCCGATGTCGTCGAAACCGTTCAGCAGGCAGTACTTGCGGAACGCGGTGATGTCGAACGCATACTCGCGGCCGTCGCCCGTGCGCACGACCTGCGCATCGAGGTCGATCGTCAGCTGATAGCCGTTGAACGCATACGTGTCGTTGAACAGGTGATCGACCTGCTGCTCGGTCAGCACGATCGGCAACAGCCCGTTCTTGTAGCAGTTGTTGAAGAAGATGTCGGCGAAGCTCGGCGCGATGATCGCGCGGAAGCCGTACTGCTGCAGCGCCCACGGCGCGTGCTCGCGCGAGCTGCCGCAGCCGAAGTTCTTGCGTGCCAGCAGCACCGATGCGCCCTGGTAGCGCGGCTGATTCAGCACGAAGTCCGGGTTCAGCGGGCGCTTCGAGTTGTCCTGGCCCGGCTCGCCGTGGTCGAGGTAACGCCATTCGTCGAACGCGTTCGGACCGAAGCCCGTGCGCTTGATCGACTTCAGGAACTGCTTCGGGATGATCGCGTCGGTGTCGACGTTCTCGCGATCGAGCGGCGCCACGACGCCGGTATGTACAGTGAATTTTTCCATGATCCGTCTATCCGGTTGGAGGGCCGGCATTCAGCCGGCGCACATCGACAAATTCTCGGTGGGCGTCAGTCCGCGGCGCGCTGCAGCGCATTGCCGGCGGCGTTGACGTCCTGGCCGAAGCCTCGGACGGTATTGCAGCCCGCGAGGCCGAAGCCCAGCCCCGCGAGCGCCAGCGCGGCCACCAGCCGCGCGATGAGCTTCGATGCCGTCACGCGTTACCCCAGCTGGCGAATGTCGACGAAATGGCCTTCGATCGCCGCCGCCGCCGCCATCGCGGGGCTCACGAGGTGCGTGCGACCGCCCGCGCCTTGCCGGCCTTCGAAGTTGCGGTTCGACGTCGACGCGCAGCGCTCGCCCGGCTCGAGCCGGTCGGCGTTCATCGCGAGGCACATCGAGCAGCCCGGCTCGCGCCATTCGAAGCCCGCGTCGGTGAACACCTTGTCGAGCCCTTCGCGCTCGGCCTGCGCCTTCACGAGGCCCGAGCCCGGCACGACCATCGCGAGCCGCACGTTCGACGCAATGCGGCGGTTCAGCTTCTTCACGACGTAGGCGGCTGCGCGGATATCTTCGATGCGCGCGTTCGTGCACGAACCGATGAAGATCTTGTCGACCTTGATCGACTCGATCGGCGTGTTCGGCTCGAGCGCCATGTAGGCCAGCGCGCGCTCCATCGCGTCGCGCTTGACCGGATCCTTCTCGCGCTCGGGGTCCGGCACGCGACCGTCGATCGACGTGACCATTTCCGGCGACGTGCCCCACGTGACCTGCGGGACGATCTCGGCCGCGTTCAGCTCGACGACGCGGTCGAACTGCGCGCCTTCGTCGGACTTGAATTCGCGCCAGTACTCGACGGCCTGGTTCCATTCCGCGCCAGTCGGCACGAACGGACGACCCTTCAGGTAGTCGATCGTCGTGTCGTCGACGGCGACCATGCCCGCGCGCGCGCCGGCTTCGATCGCCATGTTGCAGACGGTCATCCGGCCTTCCATCGTCAGCGCGCGGATCGTCGAGCCGCCGAATTCGATCGCGTAGCCCGTGCCGCCGGCCGTGCCGATCTTGCCGATGATCGCGAGCACGATGTCCTTCGCGGTACAGCCGCGCGGCAGCGTGCCCTCGACCTTCACGAGCATGTTCTTGCTCTTTTTCTGCAGCAAGGTTTGCGTCGCGAGCACGTGCTCGACTTCCGACGTGCCGATGCCGTGCGCGAGCGCGCCGAACGCGCCGTGCGTCGACGTGTGCGAGTCGCCGCAGACGATCGTCATGCCCGGCAGCGTCGCGCCCTGCTCCGGCCCGATGATGTGCACGATGCCCTGACGCACGTCGTTCATCTTGAACTGCGTGATGCCGAACGCATCGCAGTTCGCGTCGAGCGTGTCGACCTGCAGCTTCGAGACCGGATCGGCGATGCCGTGGCTTCGATCCGTGGTCGGGACGTTGTGGTCCGACACGGCCAGGTTCGCGCTGATGCGCCACACCGGGCGGTGCGCGACGTTCAGCCCTTCGAACGCCTGCGGGCTCGTGACTTCGTGCAGCAGCTGACGGTCGATGTAGAGCAATGCCGTGCCGTCGTCCTCGGTGTGGACGACGTGGGTATTCCACAGTTTGTCGTAGAGAGTCTGTGCCATGGGTATGCGGGGTCGTTGTGACTACAAGCCTTGCGGATGCGGTCGATTATGCCACGCAGAACGCGCCGCGGCGCGGGCGCGGCGCGAAAAAACCCATTAAAAACAGTGGTTTGGCTGGTAGTGTCAATACCTGTATCGGCATTACCAGCCAAACGGGGAACGTCAGCCGTTCGGGTATTCGCGGTTGATCAGCGCGAGCCGCAGCACGCCGAGCTGCACGCCCGCGTTGCTCAGCAGGTAGAGATCGCGACGCCGCAATGCAGGCAATTGCGCGGCGCTGTCGTAGAACACCGGCAGCGTCAGCCCGGCCGGTACCGCGGCCTGCATTCCCGCAGCGCTCGACACGCGCACGGCGAGCGACGCCTGATCCCGATGCGTGACGATGCCGACCTTGCCGAGCGCCGCGGCCGAGCCGGCCTGTCGGACGATCGCGGCGACGACGCCGTCGGGGGTCGGGATCGGGCTGCCGGCGGCCGGTGCCCGCGTCGCGATCGACGTCACGCCGGCCGTCAGTCCGTACTTCGACGCGAGCACGCTCGCGACTTCCTGCTGCGCGTAAATCGGCGCCGCGGCCTTTTGCCGAAGCTGGAACACCGCATCGGCGATCGCCTCGTTCACCGGGCCCGGGACGGGCGCGGCACCGGACGCGCCCGCGCGGCTGCCGAAGCCGAACGCGGCGATCGTGTTGATGGCGGCCGCATCGACGCCCGGCGGCGTCCATGAGAACGACGTGTCGAGCAGGTAGCCGGTCTCGTCGGCCGCGGTCGCGCGATCGTTCAGTTCGTCGGTCAGCTTGCCGAGCATCTGGCGCTGGAGTTCCGCATCGGACACGGGAGCACCGCTCGCGCGCGCGGGCGCGACGGCGGCGCACGATGCAGCGAGCAGCGAAGAGGAAGCGAGGAAATGGCGGCGGGTCGTCATGGTCATGAGATTCGAGTGGAGAACGGCAGACGTCAGCCCTTCGGAAACGCCTGCATCGTCGCGGCGATCGCGCGGGTCAGCATCTGCGCATACATGTCGTGCACGAGGTAGAGGCTGCGGTTGCGCGTCCACGGCTGGCCCGATTGCGGGTCGTACACGGTCGGGAGCGGCACCTCGGCGACGGCGGCCGCCTTCATGCCGGCCTGCTGCGAGGTCTGGATGCAGCGCTTCGCATGGTCGCGATGGCCGACCACCGCGACGGTGCCCATCGCAGCCGCGCCGCCCGCACGCGTAACCGCCTCGGCCGCGACGCCGGCCGTGCTCAGGTACACGATCGTGCCGTCGCTCGCGATCACCGGCTCGACCGACGACAGCACGTCGGCGCCCATCCCGTATTTCGACACGAGAAAGCGCGCGATTTCCCACTGCGCGTAGACCTTGACCGGCTTCAGCTGGCGGATGCGGTACACGGCGTCCGCGAGCGCTTCATTGACGGGCCCCGGATCGGGCAACGCGGACTGGTTGCCGCCCGTGCTCGACGTGTTGCCGCTCGCGGCGTTCGGGCGATTGCCGAAGCTGTACGCGACGATCGCGCCGATCTGCGCGGCCGGCACCGTCGGCAGGTCCCAGGTGAAGCCGACATCGGTCAGCGCGGGCAGGATCGCGTCGACCGTCGCCGCATCGCCGAGCTGGGCGTTCAGCTTCGCGGACATCTGCGCGGCCAGCGCCGCATCGGTGAGCGGCGCCGATGCGACGTCGTCGCCACCGCATGCGCTCAACAGCGGCGCCGCTGCGATACCGGGTGCGGCGGCAAGGAATTTTCTGCGTGAAGCAGTCGATGCATTCGAATTCATAAGAAATGCGAAACAATGCGAATCGCATGCGGCGGCATCGCGCGGCGGTGCAATTCGCGGGGTCAGGGGAAATGGCAATCTGGCGAATCGCGGAGATCCGCGACGGGCGGCAGCATCGAAGCGTGAAACGCAGCACGACGCTCCGTCGATTGACGATGCGCGATCGTAGTGCGCGTTTATTAAATTGCGGTGAAGCTGTCGCACGCATGCCGACGATCGCCGCGCCGTTTCGCCGGCGGACCGATTCGTTTCATCGGTGGTGAGATCGTGGTGCCGCCGTTTCATCGATGGCGCGCGACGCGATTCGCAGGCAGGGTCGCGCACCGCCGGCCGAGCTGCGGATTTCGCGCTACGATGGTGCAACCCGCATGCCCTCGTTCCCACGATCCGTAACCCGGAGCCCACGACGATGAAGCTCGGCATCAACGAATCGCTCGCCCGCCTCGACGATGAAGGCACGCTGTTCACCACGCTGTTTCGACACGGCACGCTCGACATCGAGCTGTACCGGCCGCGCGGCGAGGATCTGCAGACGCCGCACACGCGCGACGAGGTCTACGTGATCGCCGCCGGCACGTCGCGGTTCATCGTGGACGGGCGCGAATGCGGCGTCGCGACGGGCGACGTGCTGTTCGTCCCCGCATTCGCGTCGCACCGCTTCGTCGGCTTCTCCGACGACTTCTCGACCTGGGTGTTCTTCTACGGCCCGGAAGGCGGCGAGCGCGACGAGCGCGGTGCGTGATGCGCGGCAAGCACCGCACTTCCCGCACGATCTCCTAGACTGTCTATTCGCAACGGGCGGCGCGCGGCCGCCCTTCCCGCCATCACGATGCTGGCATCGCCCGACGCATCGACCGGACAGGAGCACTGCATGCGATACGAACTCTATTACTGGCCCGAAATCCAGGGCCGCGGCGAATACGTACGGCTCGCGCTCGAAGCGGCCGAGGCCGACTACGTCGATGTCGCGCGCGAATCGGGGCGCGGCATGGGCGTGTCGGCGATGATGCGGCTGATGGACAGCACGAAGGCCGAATGCGTGCCGTTCGCGCCGCCGTTCCTGAAGGCCGGCGACATGGTCGTCGGGCAGGCCGCGAACATTCTGCTGTTTCTCGGCGCGCGGCTGGGGCTCGCGCCCGACGACGAAGCCGGCCGGCTGTGGGTGCATCAGCTTCAGTTGACCGTCGCCGATTTCGTCACCGAGATCCACGACACGCATCACCCGATCGGCAGCGGCCTTTACTACGAGGACCAGAAGGCCGAAGCCGCCGAGCGCGCGGCCGATTTCCTCGAACATCGGCTGCCGAAATTCCTCGGCTACTTCGATCGCGTGCTCGCGCAGAATCCGCACAAAGGCGGGCACATCGCCGGCAGCGCGCTCAGTTACGCGGATCTGTCGATCTTCCAGCTGATCGAAGGCCTGCGCTACGCGTTCCCGAAGGCGATGAAGCGCGAGGAACGCAAGGTCGCGGGGCTCGTCGGGCTGCACGACCGCGTCGCGGCGCATCCGCCCGTCGCGCGCTATCTCGAGTCGGAGCGCCGCATCCCGTTCAACGACATGGGGATCTTCCGGCACTACCCGGAGCTGGACAAGTAGCGGCGCCACGCCTCCCGCGCGGGTGGATTTCATGAAGGCGCAGCGGCAGCACGCCTGCTTCACCGGAGCCGGCCGCGTTGCGCGAGCCGGCCCCGTCGCCGCGCATGCGCCGCGTCACGCTCAGTGCGGCTGCCCGTGCTGCGCGACCGCCGCATCGACGGCCTCGACCGAGCGCGTGAGCCACGGCCCGATCTCCATCTCCTCGTAGCGCACGAGCCGGCTCTTGCGCACGCGGCGATACGCCCACCAGATCGCGACGAACAGCGGGATCCACACATAGATCGACAGCACTTCCATCCAGTCGACGCGGGCGGCGAAGAACGCCTGGTAATCCTGCCCGAGCGAGATCACGATGCAGATCGCGATCGCGAACAGCGGCCCGAACGGGAACCACTTCGCGCGATACGGCAGCTGCTCGAGCCGGTAGCCTTGTTTCAGAAAGCCCTTGCGGAACCGGTAGTGGCAAACGGCGATGCCGAGCCACGCGATGAAGCCGGTGATGCCGACCGTATTGAGCAGCCACAGATAGATGCTCTGGTTGTTGGTCAGCGACGTGAGGAAGCACAGCCCGCCCACCGCCATCGTCGCGTACAGCGCGTTGCGCGGCACGCCGCCCGGCGACAGCGTCGCGAACATCGCGGGCGCACGGCCTTCCGCCGCGAGGTTGTACAGCATCCGCGTGGCCGCATACGTGCCCGAGTTGCCGGCCGACAGCACGGCCGTCAGGATCACGAGGTTCATCGCGCCCGCGGCGAGCGGAAAGCCCGCATGGCTGAACACGAGCGTGAACGGGCTGACGCCTATATCAGTCACGTCGCTCTTGAGCAGGTTCGGATCGGTGTACGGCACCAGCAGGCCGATCACGAAGATCGCGAGCACGTAGAACAGCATGATGCGCCAGAAGATCTGCTTCACCGCGCGCGGGATCGTCTTGCGCGGGTTTTCCGACTCGCCCGCCGTGATCCCGACCAGCTCGGTGCCGAGGAACGAGAAGCCCGCGATCAGCGCGACGCTCATCATCGCGTGCACGCCGCCGACGAACGGCGCGTCGCCGGTCCTGAAGTTGCGCCAGCCGACCGGCTGCCCGTTGCCGAGCAGGCCGGCCGCGATCAGCAAGCCCGCCGCGATGAACGCGATCACGGTGACGACCTTGATCAGCGAGAACCAGTATTCGGATTCCCCGAAACCGCGCACGGACAGCGTGTTCAGCAGGAAGATCAGCACCAGGAACCCGGCGCCCCACCACACGCCCGGCACCGCCGGAAACCAGTAGCGCATCACGATCTGCGCGGCGACCAGCTCGATCGCGATCGTCACGGCCCAGCTGTACCAGTAGGTCCAGCCGAGCGCGACGCCGAAGCCTTCGTCGACGTACTTCTCGCCGTAGATCGCGAACGAGCCCGACACCGGCATCAGCGCGGCCATCTCGCCGAGCCCGGTGACGACGAAGTAGACCATCAGCCCGATCGCGATATACGCGGCGATCGCCCCGCCCGGCCCCGCCTGCGCGACCGACGCGCCCGACGCGACGAACAACCCCGTGCCGATCGAGCCGCCGATCGCGATCATCGCGATGTGGCGGCTCTGCAGCCGGCGCTTGAGCGCCGTTCCGGACGGCGCGGCCGTCTGCGCTGCCGCTTGCAAAGCATCCATAGTGTTCACCCTGTTGGATTCGGGCCGCTCGAATTGATTCGGAATACCAATCGATCGGCCCGGTTATCCGCGTCAAAAAATGGTCCTGCCGCCGGGTCGCGCGTCCGATGCCGGCGGCCCGGACGCGCACGGCCGCGTCAGACGACGCTGCGCTTGATCGCCTGCAGCTCGGCCGTCGTCACGATCTTCTCGATCCGGAACCGCGGGCTTTCCAGCCACGCGTTCGCGATCCGCCGGTATTCGTCGAGATCCTCGCACGCGAGCCGCACGAGAAAATCGAACGTGCCGCTGACGAGCCAGCAATCGAGCACGGCCGGATTGGCCCGCATCTCGTCCTCGAACGGCGCCTGCGAACGCCCGTGGTCGGCCAGCACGATCTGCGCGATCACGACGATCGGCTTGGTCGCGCGCGGCGCGTTGATCACCGCGCGGTAGCCTTCGATCACGCCGAGCGCCTCGAGCCGCTCCACGCGTGCCTGGCAGGGCCGCGGCGTGAGGTTCACGAGCTCGGACAGCTTCCGGTAGGAAATCCGCCCGTCGGTACGCAGGATGTCGAGGATCCGGAGATCGATCTTGTCGAGCTGCATCTTCTTGTCGGTCATCCGCGTTCGCTCCGGTCGGGTCGTGGCTGGTGCGCGGAGCGTCTCCTCCGGTTCCGCGCGGGGGCCACATTATCCGGCCGAAGCGGCCGCGCGCCAATCGGCTAGAACCGCAGCGACAGGCAGGTCAGGCCGCCGTCCATCTTGCGGAACTCGCTCGTGTCGATCACGTGCAGCGGCATCCCGAGCGACTGAATCGCGTCGTGCACGCGCGGATAGCCGGCCGGCGTGATCAGCGTGCCGTTCACGCGCAGCGTGTTGCCGGCGTATTCGTCGGCGGCCGAGATCGCGATGCGGCGATAGTCGGCGAACGCCGGATGCGCGGCCAGCGCCTCGGTCACGAGCAGCGTGTCGTCGCCGAGCGCGTTGACGACCGATTTCAGATGCAGCCCCGCGCCGACCGGCACCGCGACGACCGAATAGCCGTAGCGGGCCACCAGCGACTCGAATGCGGCGATGCCCTCGGCATCGGTGCGGCCCGTCAGGCCGATGTAGAAGCGCTTGCCGACCTGCATCACGTCGCCGCCGTCGAGACGGCCTTCCTGCATCGGCAGCAGGTCGCGATGCGCGCCGAGCGCCGCTTCGATGTGCACCGTCTCGCCGCGCCGCGCGGGTGCGCCGGGACGCGTGATCACCGCGAATTCGGGCGTGACGACGGCGACGTCCTCGACGAAGTGCGAATCGGGAAACGCGTCCAGCGGCGGCAGCTCGGTCAGCTCGACGCCGAGCCCGCGCAGCGCGTCGCAGTACGCGTGGAACTGCGTGAGCGTCTTGTCGTAGTCGGGCGCGCCGAGCGCGGCGGTGGTGAGACCCGCGCCGCAGGACGGCGCGGGACGGCGAACGATCGCTTGCGTGAATTGCATCGACTCCTCCATGGTCACGCTGCCCCCGTGCGGCGCACGGGGCAGCTGCGTTGTGTCCGGACCATTATCGGAAGTCAAATTGCGCAATTCGCGTCGAATTCGGGCGCGCCCGCAGCCGATCGCGTCGAATTGCAGGCGGGATGCAGCGGATTCGGCAGACGGCCGCCGGGCGCGGCGCAAACGGCCGTTCCGCGCGGTGCGGATGCGGCCGATGCATGCGGCGCGTCCGTCATGCGCTGACGGGCGCGAACCCCATTTGCGCACGGCCCAGCGGCGTGAGATCGCCCTCGCCGCCGCGTCCGTCGAAGTCGACCTCGAAATGATCGGCCGGGAAATCCGGCGGGCTGTCGCCGCGCAGGAATGCGAGCCGCTGGCGCTGCAGGTACGCGTCGTTCTTCGCGCACCCGGGCGCGGCCGCGATGTACATCACGTTGCTGTCGCCGCTGCCGCGATGCGCATCCTCGACCGCATGCACGACGTCGCCGTGCCAGAACACCGCGTCGCCCGCCTCCATGTGCGGGATCGGCACCAGCGCGTCGAGCAGCAGCGCGTGCCATTCGGGCAGGATCGACAGCGCGCGGCCCGGACGCGCGCCGCACAGGTCGTCGTCGGCGACGTCGTCCTGCAGTGCGCGCAGCACGACATACGCCATCGCGTTCGCGACCGGAATCAGCTGCAGGGTGCCGTCGCCAGGCCCCTGCGGCGTCAGCGCGGTCCAGCCCTGGAACGTGCGGAACATCGAGCACACGGCCGGCGATGGAATCTCCTCGACGTCGGGGCGGAACGCCGCGTCGAACGGATCGTAAGCGCGCCAGCGGCCGGCCAGCACGTGACGATAGACCTGCCGGAAATTCGCGCCGAGCCAGCGCTCGACAGAGCCGCCGTCGACATGCGGCGACAGCCCGAGCGACGTCGAACCCGGCGGCCGGCGGCGGATCCGGTCGGCGTAGGCCGGCACCTGGTCCGGGTCGAAATGCCTGCGCGCGCCGTCGGCATGACGCCACAGGCTGTTCAGGAACACGCGCGCCTGCGTGAGGGCCGGCGACTGCCGCGCGGCCACCTGCGGCTTCGACCAGTAGACGCCGTAGATCTGCGGCTTGCCCGATGCGAGATTGCCGAAGTAGCGGTCCTCGGCGCGTGCATGCAGCCGCTCGGCGAAGCGGTTCGCATCCAGATAGGCGCCGATCTCGTCGTTCCAGTCGCGCGCCTGCTGCGCGTCGAATACGCCGCGGATCACCGCGGCGCCGTGCGTGCGGATCGCGGCGATCGCCTGCGGATCGACGGTGCCGTTCGCGATATCCGCGAATCGCAATACCGGGATCACGTCGCGGCCGTGCGCGTGCGCGCGACGGATCGCGTCGACCTGCCGCGCGATATCGCCCTCCAGTTCGCGGAACGTGGCCGCGTAACCGGGCAGATCGGCGCGCAGCGCCCTTTTCGCCGTGCGGATCGCAACCGGCAGATCGTCAATCGTCAGGTGCATCGTCGTCTCCTCGCTGAATCGTGTGGTGATGAGCATTCAGCGTACGGCGGACGCATCGCCGCCATCGGCACTATCCGGCCAACTATCGATACAATCCTGACAACCACCTGCTACTCCGGACGATGGCAGACCACGCACAGCTTGTTGCCGTCCGGGTCGCGGAAATACGCGCCGTAGTAGTCGGGGTGATAGTGCGGCCGCAGGCCCGGCGGCCCTTCGCAGGTGCCGCCCTGCTGCAGCGCGAGCGCGTGGCAGCGGTCGACCTGCGCGCGGGTCGGCGCGTCGAATGCGATCGTATGGCCGTTGCCGGGTTCGGGCGCGCGGCCGTCGAGCGGCCGGCCGAAGAAGAACAGCGGCCGGTCGGTGTCGGCCGGCATCCAGCCCGACCAGCCGTCCGGCTCGCTGAACTTCAGCCGCAGCCCGAGTTCCGCGAACAGCGGCGCGTAGAAGTCGTACGCGCGCGCGGTATCGCTGACGCCCACGCAAACATGTGAAAACATGGCATCGCTCCGTCGTGACGATCGATCACGATCATGCCACGGCGCGCTGCCCGCCCTCGCCCGGAGGCCGCGATGAAACCGCAGTACGAGCACGTGACGTTCGCCCCCGGCTGTTCGATCCGCGTGTACCACCGCCAGCTCGCGCGCATTCCGTTCGAATGGCACCGTCATCCCGAGTACGAACTGACGCTGACGCTGAACAGCCGCGGCCAGCGCTTCATCGGCGATCACGTCGCGCGCTATGCGGACGACGATCTGGTGCTCGTGCCGCCCAACCTGCCGCATACGTGGTCGTCGAATGCGCGCATCGATCGCGCGGCGCCGGAAGTCGCGCTCGTCGTCTGGTTCGACGGTGACTGGGCACGACGCGTGGCCGACTGCTGCCCCGAGTACGCGCCGCTGCGCTCGCTGCTGCGGCGCGCGGCGCCCGGCCTTGCATTCGACGCCGATACGGCCCGTGCGATGCGCGCGCGGCTGCCGCAGTTGCTCGACCCTTCGCCGCGCATTCGCCTCGCGGCCGCACTCGACACGCTCGCCGATCTCGCGGACGCCGGCGGAGAACCGCTCGCCACCGCGCAGGCCTACGATCAACCCGATGCAGCGTCGCCGTCCGCGAACGCCGCCGCGCCCGAAGCAGAGCGGCTCGATCGCGTGCTCGACGCGATCGACCGGCAGTTCCACGAGCCGCTGCGCGTCGATGCGCTCGCGGCCGTCGCGCACATGTCCGAACGCACGCTGCAGCGGTTGTTCGTACGGCACCTCGGCGAAAGCGTCGGCCGCTACGTGCAGCGGCTGCGGCTCGCGCATGCGTGCCGCCATCTGGTCGGCACCGACTGGCCGATCGCGACGGTCGCCGCGCGCTGCGGCATTCCGAACGCCGCGAACTTCAACCGCCAGTTCCTCGCCGCGCGCGGGATGACGCCCGGCGCATACCGGCAGTTCTTCGCTCAACACGGCCACGCGCCCGACAGCGACCCCGGCACCGACTCGCCGCCGCTCGACACACGCCCGCCGTCGCTGGAACGCCGCGCCGGCTCGGGCCAGCGTCGGCCGCGCAAATGAAAACACCCCGGCGGGATGTCCCACCGGGGTGTCGGGGCGTTGCAGTTGCCGGACGCGAGCGGCCTTGCGGCCGTTCGCGCCGCGCACGACTTAACGTGCGTTGATCGGCTTCGCTTCGCGCGGCGTGTCGCCGATGAACAGCTGACGCGGACGGCCGATCTTCTGTTCCGGATCCGCGATCATTTCGTTCCACTGTGCGATCCAGCCGACCGTACGTGCCATCGCGAAGATACACGTGAACATCGACGTCGGGATGCCCAGCGCGCGCTGGACGATACCCGAGTAGAAGTCGACGTTCGGGTACAGCTTGCGCGACACGAAGTATTCGTCTTCCAGCGCGATCTTCTCGAGCTGCATCGCGAGCTTGAACAGCGGGTCGTCGTGCAGGCCGAGTTCGTTCAGCACTTCGTAGCACGTTTCGCGCATCAGCTTCGCACGCGGGTCGTAGTTCTTGTACACGCGGTGACCGAAGCCCATCAGCTTCACGCCCGAATTCTTGTCCTTCACCTGCTTGATGAATTCGGGGATGTTGTCCGGCGAACCGATCTGCTCGAGCATGTTCAGCGCGGCTTCGTTCGCACCACCGTGCGCCGGGCCCCACAGACAAGCGATACCGGCCGCGATACACGCGAACGGGTTCGCGCCCGACGAGCCGGCCAGGCGGACCGTCGACGTCGATGCGTTCTGCTCGTGATCGGCGTGCAGGATCAGGATGCGGTCGAGTGCGCGGACGAGCACGTCGTTGACCTTGTACTCTTCGCACGGGTTCGAGAACATCATGTGCATGAAGTTCGCGCTGTACGACAGCGAGTTCTTCGGATACACGAACGGCTGGCCGATGCTGTACTTGTACGCCATCGCGACGAGCGTCGGCAGCTTCGCGATCATGCGGATCGCCGACACTTCGCGGTGACGCGGGTCGTTGATGTCGAGCGAGTCGTGGTAGAACGCGGACAGCGCGCCGACCGCGGCGACCAGGATCGCCATCGGGTGCGCGTCGCGGCGGAAGCCACGGAAGAAGAAGTGCATCTGCTCGTGCACCATCGTGTGCTTCGTGACGGTGTCGACGAATTCCTTCTTTTGCGCCGCGTTCGGCAGCTCGCCCTTCAGCAGCAGGTAGCAGGACTCGAGGAAGTCGGCGTTCTGCGCGAGGTTGTCGATCGGGTAGCCGCGGTACAGCAGTTCGCCCTTGTCGCCGTCGATGTACGTGATCGCCGAATTACAAGCTGCCGTCGACATGAAGCCCGGGTCGTACGTGAACTTGCCGGTCTGGCCGTACAGCTTGCGGATGTCGATCACGTCCGGGCCCATCGTGCCCTTGTAGATCGGCAGTTCGACGCTCGGCGAGTTGTCGCTGAACGATAGCGTGGCTTTAACATCAGACGGAGTCATGGCACATCCTCAATCGAAAATAGAAACGGGATTCGATAACGGGCACAGCGCGTTACACCTTGGCGTTACACGTTGCGCAGCATCTCCAACAGCCGGTGAATATCCTGGCTGTCTAGGTCGCCCTCTGGTTCCTTGCGCGCGAGGAGCAAGTCCATCAGGTCGTTGTCGCTCAGATCGAGCAGGCGCGACAACGCGCCTACGTCTGCATCGGTGAGGTCATGCTCGTATCTGCTGAAGAAACGCTCGAATACGATGTCGTTTTCCAGCAGACCCCGCCGCGCGCGCCAGCGGAGGCGCGCGCGACGGTGCGGGTCGGATTGATGCGAATCGTCGCTCATCACAAACTTTAAACCGCGCGGCGAACCATCAGTTCCTTGATCTTGCCGATCGCCTTCGTCGGGTTCAGGCCCTTCGGGCAAACGTCGACGCAGTTCATGATCGTGTGGCAACGGAACAGACGGTACGGGTCTTCCAGGTTGTCGAGACGCTCGCCGGTGGCGGTGTCGCGGCTATCCGCGATGAAGCGGTAAGCCTGCAGCAGGCCGGCCGGGCCGACGAACTTGTCCGGGTTCCACCAGAAGCTCGGGCACGACGTCGAGCAGCTCGCGCACAGAATGCACTCGTACACGCCGTCGAGCTCGTCGCGTTCTTCCGGCGACTGGAGGCGTTCCTTCTCCGGCGGCGGCGCGTCGTTGATCAGGTACGGCTTGATCGAGTGATACTGGTTGAAGAAGTGCGTCATGTCGACGATCAGGTCGCGCACGACAGGCAGGCCCGGCAGCGGGCGCAGCACGATCTTCTGCGGCAGGTCGTTCAGGTTCGTCAGGCACGCGAGACCGTTCTTGCCGTTGATGTTCATCGCGTCCGAACCGCACACGCCTTCACGGCACGAACGGCGGAACGACAGCGTCTCGTCGACGGCCTTCAGCTTGACCAGTGCGTCGAGCAGCATGCGCTCATGCTGGATCTCGAGCTCGTACGTCTGCATGCGCGGTGCCGCGTCCTTGTCCGGATCGTAGCGGTAGACTTCAAAAATGCGTTTTGCCATTTCGGATTCCTTTGACTCGGCTTAGAACGTGCGCGGCTTCGGCGGCACGGAGTCGACCGTCAGCGGCTTCATTTGAACCGGCTTGTAGTCGAGGCGATCGCCTTCGCTGTACCACAGCGTGTGGCGCAGCCAGTTGTCGTCGTCGCGGTGTTCGTAATCGCTGTGCGCGTGCGCGCCGCGGCTTTCCTTGCGCGCTTCCGCCGACACCATCGTCGCGCGGGCGACTTCGATCAGGTTCTCCAGCTCGAGCGCTTCGACGCGCGCGGTGTTGAACACCTTCGACTTGTCCTTCAGGTGGATGTTTTCCACGCGGGCCTTCAGGCCGGCCATCTGGTCGACGCCTTCCTTCAGCAGCGCCGACGTGCGGAACACGCCTGCGTGCTTCTGCATCGTCGCACGGATGTCGTTCGCGACGTCCTGCGTGTACTCGCCCGAGCTCGACTTGTCGAGCTTGTTCAGACGCGCCAGCGAGAACTCGCCTGCATCGGCCGGCAGCGGCTTGTGTTCCTTCTGGTTCTTCACGTGCTCGACGATGTGGTTGCCGGCCGCACGGCCGAACACCACGAGGTCCAGCAGCGAGTTCGTGCCGAGGCGGTTCGCGCCGTGCACGGACACGCACGAGCACTCGCCCACTGCGTAGAAGCCGTTGACCGGATCCTTGTGGCCGCGCGACGTGCCGACGACCTGACCGTGGATGTTGGTCGGGATGCCGCCCATCTGGTAGTGGATCGTCGGGACGACCGGGATCGGTTCCTTGATCGCGTCGACGTTCGCGAACTTCAGCGCGATTTCGCGGATCGACGGCAGACGCTTCATGATCGTCTCGGCGCCGATGTGCGACAGGTCGAGCAGCACGTGATCCTTGTTCGGACCGACGCCGCGACCTTCCTTGATTTCCTGGTCCATCGAACGCGACACGAAGTCACGCGGCGCCAGGTCCTTCAGCGTCGGTGCGTAGCGTTCCATGAAGCGCTCGCCGTTCGCGTTGCGCAGGATACCGCCTTCGCCGCGCACGCCTTCGGTGATCAGCACGCCCGCGCCGGCCACGCCGGTCGGGTGGAACTGCCAGAACTCCATGTCCTGCAGCGCGATGCCCGAGCGGGCAGCCATGCCGAGGCCGTCGCCGGTGTTGATGAACGCGTTGGTCGATGCCGCGAAGATCCGGCCTGCGCCGCCCGTCGCGAACAGCGTCGTCTTGCCTTCCATGATGTAGACGTCGCCCGTCTCCATCTCGAGGGCCGTCACGCCGAGCACGTCGCCGTCCGCGTCGCGGATCAGGTCGAGCGCCATCCATTCGACGAAGAACTGCGTCTTCGCCTCGACGTTCTGCTGGTACAGCGTGTGCAGCAGCGCGTGACCGGTACGGTCGGCGGCCGCGCATGCGCGCTGGACCGGCTTCTCGCCGTAGTTCGCGGTGTGGCCGCCGAACGGACGCTGGTAGATCGTGCCGTCCGCGTTACGGTCGAACGGCATGCCGAAGTGTTCCAGTTCGTACACGACGTTCGGTGCTTCGCGGCACATGAACTCGATCGCGTCCTGGTCGCCGAGCCAGTCGGAACCCTTGATCGTGTCGTAGAAGTGGAAGTGCCAGTTGTCTTCGCTCATGTTGCCGAGCGACGCGCCGATGCCGCCCTGTGCGGCCACCGTGTGCGAACGGGTCGGGAACACCTTCGACAGCACGCCGACCGACAGGCCCGCGCGCGACAGTTGCAGCGCTGCGCGCAAGCCCGAGCCGCCCGCGCCGACGATCACCACGTCGAACTTGCGGCTCGGCAGGGAAGTTTTGATTGCAGCCATTCTTTACACTCTCCAGAGAATCTGCGCGGCGTAGCCCGCACATGCGAGCAGCCAGACGATGGTCAGCGATTGCAGCAGCAGGCGCACACCGACGGGCTTCACGTAGTCCATCCAGATGTCGCGCACGCCGACCCATGCGTGGTAGAAGAGGGAAAGCAGCGTCACGAAGGTCGCGAGCTTCATCCATTGCGCGGAGAAGATCGATGCCCAGCCTTCGTACGAGAAGTCATGCGCGCCGAAGAACAGGACGAGCAGAATGACCGTGTAGACCGCCATGATCGTGGCGGTGACGCGCTGCGCGAGCCAGTCGCGCAGGCCGTAGTGAGCGCCGACGACGAGGCGCTTCGAGCCGATTCGGTTATTGGCTGCCATTTTCTTAGAATGCTCCGAACAGTTTGAGTGCCATGGCGATCGTCAGCGCGATCGAGACGACAAAGACGACGACGGCCGTCCGCTTGCCGCCTTCCTTCGAGACGGCGTCGTGGTTGACGTCCATCAGCAGGTGGCGAATGCCGGCGCAGAAATGGTGGAGGAACGCCCAGGACAGCGCGAGGACGATCAGCTTGACGACGATGTTGGAGAGGAAAGCCTTGAAGACTTCGAAGCTGAGCTCGGAGGTGAGGCTCTGGTCGAAGAGGAACAGCAGGAACGGCAGGAACAGGAACAGCAGCGCGCCGCTGACTCGGTGGAGAATCGACAATATCGCCGCCAGCGGCATGCGATATTTCAAGGTGATGTCGCCGATTCCGATGTTCCGGTATTCCGGCCTCGGCTTTCTTACTGCGTCAGTCATGCTAGACCCCTACTATGTTGTCACACTAATCCGCGATTTTAGCGCCTTTTTATATCGCGCTGCAGCGAAAGTCTGCTCTGGATCATTACGCGAACGGGAATAAAGGCGGCCCGAAACGTGCTACGCGAAAACGGGAAACCCGCGTGCACGCTGCTTGTGCCGATCCGTCGTCAGCTCAAGTCATTCTGATAGTAATACCCGGTTGTGACATACCAGCCGCGCCGCACTTCCACCGGCCGGTCTCCGTATGTATAGGACACGCGCTCGACCGACAGCAACGGAAAACCCGCCGGCACGTGCAGCAGGTCGGCCACCGCCGGCTCCGCCGCCACCGCGCGGATCTTCTCCGTCGCGCGGATCATCCGCGTGCCGAATTCCGTCTCGAACATCGCGTAGAGCGGGCCCTTGTACTCGCTCAGCCGCTCGAACGTCAGCCCGCGGAACATCGCGCCCGGCAGCCAGATCTCGTCGAGCACCGTCACTTCGTTCTCGAATTCCAGCAGGCGACGCACCTGCACGACCGGATCGGCCGGCTTCAGGTCGAGCTGCCGCGCGATCTCGGCCGGCGCGCGCAGGCGCCGGCATTCGAGCAGGCGGCTCACGTGCGGATGCTCGGCACCGTCGTCGGCCAGCAGCCGCAGGAAGCGGAACTGCGCGCGATCCTCATTGTGCGTCGCAACAAAAGTACCCTTGCCTTGCCGCCGGACCACGAGGTTTTCCGCGGCCAGCTCGTCGATCGCCTTGCGAACCGTGCCCTGGCTGACCTTGTAACGGGCAGCCAGCTCCACTTCGCTCGGGATGATCTCGCCCGGCTTCCATTCACCGGATTCGAGACTTTGCGTGATCAATGACTTGATCTGCTGGTATAACGGACTGAAGGTCGGCGACGGCGAAGCGGCAGGCGCAGGCGCCGGCACGGAATCGCCCGCGCCCGGCTGCCCTGGGCCGCCTGCGCCGGTCGGATTCGCGTTGTTCGCCTGGTTCGATGTCATGGCGCGCATTTCATCACAAACCGCGCTTTTCCGTCCACTCAAATTCCGCAAAACATCTGTCTTATATAAGACATATGATACCGTTTGACTTTGGGTCCATCGGCTCCTACACTCCGGGGCGAGCAAGGGTTCGCGGGTGCAAAATGCGTCCCCGGCTACGTGCCACGGCCGTCTCCAGGTTCACCGCGTCTGCCTTTCGCGAATCCTCCGCCCTGCTTCAATGCAACGCTACGCGTAACGCGCATAGAATGGCGTTTTGCCTAGCGTCCACCGCTTCACCCGTCCTGGAGATTTTCAATGGCTAAGCCCGCAAAGCGCGTTGCCGTCACCGGCGCCGCAGGTCAAATCGCTTACTCCCTGCTGTTCCGCATCGCGAACGGCGACCTGCTCGGCAAGGACCAGCCGGTCATCCTGCAACTGCTCGACCTCCCGCAAGCCCAAGCCGCCGTCAAAGGCGTCGTGATGGAACTCGACGATTGCGCGTTCCCGCTGCTCGCGGGCGTCGTGATCACCGACGATCCGAAGGTTGCATTCAAGGATGCAGACGTCGCGCTGCTGGTCGGTGCACGTCCGCGCTCGAAGGGCATGGAGCGCAAGGACCTGCTGTCGGCGAACGCCGAGATCTTCACGGTCCAGGGCGCTGCGCTGAACGAAGTCGCGAGCCGCGACGTGAAGGTGCTGGTCGTCGGCAACCCGGCGAACACCAACGCGTACATCGCGATGAAGTCGGCACCGGATCTGCCGAAGAAGAACTTCACGGCGATGCTGCGCCTCGACCACAACCGCGCGCTGTCGCAGCTCGCCGCCAAGTCGGGCAAGCCGGTCGCGTCGATCGAGAAGCTCGCCGTGTGGGGCAACCACTCGCCGACGATGTACCCCGACTTCCGCTTCGCGACCGTCGAAGGCGAGTCGCTGCTGAAGCTGATCAACGACGACGTGTGGAACCGCGACACGTTCATCCCGACCGTCGGCAAGCGCGGCGCGGCGATCATCGAAGCGCGCGGCCTGTCGTCGGCGGCGTCGGCAGCCAACGCGGCGATCGACCACGTGCGTGACTGGGTCCTCGGCACGAACGGCAAGTGGGTCACGATGGGCATCCCGTCGGACGGCTCGTACGGCATCCCCGAAGACATCATCTACGGTGTGCCGGTCACGTGCGAAAACGGTGAGTACAAGCGTGTCGAAGGCCTCGAAATCGACGCGTTCTCGCGCGAGAAGATGGACGGCACGCTGGCCGAGCTGCTCGAAGAGCGCGACGGCGTCGCCCACCTGCTGAAGAACTAAGCAGGCTGCATGGCCGGGCCGCCTGCGGGCGGCCCGGCCACGGCACGGGCGGCGGGGCTGCAACCGGCCCCGCCGCCCGATCCGATCCGGGCACGTTTTGCCGCTCCAGGCGCCCCGCGCGCCGGCCCAGAACGTGCCCGAATCCGATTTTCTCCACGTTGCCCGCTTCCTTGACGTAGAAGAGATGTCCGCGCTCACTCCTGCACAAGTGCTGTACGACGGGGCGTCCCCGCCCGCGATCCTGCCCTGCTGCGATCACTACGCGGGCAGCGAGAAGCTGATGCGCAAGTCGCTCGCGCTCCAGGCCGAACTCGGCCCCGTGTTCGACATCACGCTCGACTGCGAGGACGGCGCGGCCGTCGGCCAGGAAGCCGCGCACGCGCAGCTCGTCGCCGAACTCCTCGGCGGCGCCGAGAACCGCTTCGGGCGGGTCGGCGTCCGCATCCACGACTTTTCCCATCCGCACTGGCGCGACGACGTGCGCATCGTGCTGCGCGCCGCGCGCGCGCCGGCCTACGTCACGCTGCCGAAGATCGCGAGCGCCGCCGACGCGGCCGAGATGGTCGCGTTCATCGAAGGCACGCGCCGCGAGCTCGGCCTCGCGCAGCCGATTCCGGTGGATGTGCTGGTCGAGACGCACGGCGCGCTCGCCCAGGCGGCCGCCCTCGCCGCGCTGCCGCTGGTCGGCACGCTGAGCTTCGGGCTGATGGACTTCGTGTCCGCGCATCACGGCGCGATTCCCGATGCGGCGATGCGCTCGCCCGGCCAGTTCGACCACCCGCTCGTGCGCCGCGCGAAGCTGGAAATCGCCGCCGCCTGCCATGCGCACGGCAAGACGCCGTCGCACAACGTGACGACGGAAGTGCGCGACATGGCCGTCGTCGCCGGCGACGCACGCCGCGCGCGCGACGAGTTCGCGTTCACGCGGATGTGGAGCATCCATCCCGCGCAGATCCGCCCGATCGTCGACGCGTTCGCGCCGCGCACCGATGAAGTCGCGCTAGCCGCCGACATCCTGCTGGCAGCGCAGGCCGCCGACTGGGGCCCGACGCGCCATGGCGATACACTGCACGATCGCGCGAGCTACCGCTATTACTGGTCGGTGCTGCGCCGCGCACGGGCGACCGGCCAGCCGGTGCCGGCCGAGGCCGCGCCGCTGTTCGGCCCGGCCGCCGGAGACGCGCGGTGAGCGCGCGCCGACACACGAATTTCATCGAATCACCGGGGCGCGAACCCGAGACGGGTTGGCGAAACGACAAAAAACGTAACGGAGCCCGAAAACCTGATATGAGCGCGGCCAAATAGGTGAAAATAGCGGCCGCTGCGCGCTTCCGGGGCGCGTGCAGTTTCAAACCGGCCGGCGGTGTCAGCTGCCGGCCCTTGTCAACTGATTATCGAAAGGTTCTGACTCCATGAAGAAACTCCTGATCGCTACCGCCATCGGCGCCTTGTCCGCCACGATGCTGGTGTCGGCTCCGAGCGCGTTCGCCCAGGATACGGCGACGACTGCGAAGAAGACGGCCAAGCGCCCGGCGCCGGCCAAGCGCATCGTTCCGCGCAGCAAGAAGGCACAGGCGCGTGCCGCGGCCAAGGTCGATCCGGTACCGGACGGCGCGGCCAAGTGGTCGTGCAAGGACGGCCTGTCGTTCGACCTCGCCGGCGACATGAAGCGTGACCAGGTCGTCACGGTTCACTGGGCGAAGAAGAACTACAAGCTGCCGCGTCAGGCCACGACGACGGGCGCCGACACGTTCTATGATCCGGCAGCAGGCTTCAAGCTGGTCGTGATCCCGAGCAAGGCGATGCTGTTCAGCGACGCGAACGGCGGCGAGCGTCTCGCCGACGAATGCGTGACGCCGGAAATGGCGCAAGGCACGCCGGCGCCGACGCAATCGAACGAGCTGAAGCCGGCAACGAACTAAGCGCGCTCTCCCGAGCTCCTCGATGTCCGCCTCGGTCTCCAACGTCCGCCCCGCTCCGGATACGGTACTCGTCGATATCGTCGACTACGTGCTGAACACCGGCATCGACAGCGCGCTCGCGCTGGAGACGGCGCGTCATTGCCTGATCGACACGCTCGGATGCGGACTCGAGGCGCTGTCCTACCCGGCCTGCACCAAGCTGCTCGGCCCCGTCGTGCCGGGCACGATCGTGCCGAACGGCGCGAAGGTGCCCGGCACGTCCTTCCAGCTCGATCCCGTCCACGCTGCTTTCGACCTCGGCGCGATGATCCGCTGGCTGGACTTCAACGACACCTGGCTCGCCGCCGAATGGGGTCATCCGTCCGACAACCTCGGCGGGATCCTGGCGACGGCCGACTGGCTGTCCCGCACGGCCGTCGCGGCCGGCAGGAAGCCGCTTGCGATGCGCGACGTGCTCGTCGCGATGATCCAGGCCCACGAGATCCAGGGCTGCCTCGCACTCGAGAATTCATTCAACGCAGTCGGGCTCGACCACGTGCTGCTCGTGAAAGTGGCGTCGACGGCCGTCGTCGGCCGCCTGCTCGGGCTCACGCGCGACGAGCTGATCAACGCGGTATCCAACGCATTCGTCGACGGCCACGCGCTGCGCACCTACCGCCACGCGCCGAACACCGGTTCGCGCAAGTCGTGGGCGGCCGGCGACGCGACGTCCCGCGCGGTGCGCCTCGCGCTGATCGCGAAAACGGGTGAAATGGGCTACCCATCGGCGCTCACCGCGAAAACCTGGGGCTTCTACGACGTGCTGTTCGACGGCAAGCCGTTCCGCTTCCAGCGCCCGTACGGAACGTACGTGATGGAAAACGTGCTGTTCAAGATCGCGTTCCCCGCCGAATTCCATGCGCAGACGGCCGCCGAGGCCGCGCTGCAGCTGCACGCGCAGCTCGCCGCGGCGGGCCGCACGACCGACGAAATCAGCCGGATCACGATCCGCACGCACGCGGCCGCGATCCGCATCATCGACAAGCAGGGCCCGCTCGCCAATCCGGCCGATCGCGACCACTGCATCCAGTACATGGTCGCCGTGCCGCTGCTGTTCGGCCGGCTGACCGCGGCCGATTACGAAGACGCGGTCGCCGCCGATCCGCGCATCGACGCGCTGCGCGCGAAAACCGTGTGCGTCGAGGATCCGCAGTTCACGAAGGATTACCATGACCCCGCCAAGCGGTCGATCGCGAATGCGCTGACGATCGAATTCGCGGACGGGTCGACGCTTGCCGAAGTAGCGGTCGAATACCCGATCGGCCATCAGCGACGCCGTGCGGACGGCATCCCGCTCCTGGTCGAGAAGTTCCGGACCAACCTCGCCCGCCGTTTCCCGGCAAAGCAGCAACAAGCGATTCTCGACGTGTCGCTGGACCAGGCAAAGCTCGAAGCGATGCCGGTCGATGAGTACGTCGACTTGTATGTGATATAGCCGTCATCTACAGGACTCTTTGTTTCCTAGCCTTAAACCCAGGAAAATCACCATGGCCCACAATCTCCACAAGACCCTCAAGGAATTCGACAGCGGTTCCGGCAAAGGCAAGTTCTACTCGCTGCCGCAGCTCGGCAAGGAACTGAAGACGAAGATCGAGCGCCTCCCGGTGTCGATCCGTATCGTGCTCGAGTCCGTGCTGCGCAACTACGACGGCAAGAAGATCACCGAAGAACACATCGAGCAGCTCGCGAACTGGCAGCCGACCGCGAAGCGCGTCGACGAGATTCCGTTCGTGGTGTCGCGCGTCGTGCTGCAGGACTTCACGGGCGTGCCGCTGCTCGCCGACATCGCGGCCATGCGCGGCGTCGCGGAGCGTTCGGGCAAGAATCCGAAGAAGATCGAGCCGCTGGTCCCGGTCGATCTCGTCGTCGACCACTCGGTGCAGATCGACTACTTCCGCCAGAAGGACGCGCTCGACCTGAACATGAAGCTGGAATTCCAGCGCAACAACGAGCGCTACCAGTTCATGAAGTGGGGCATGCAGGCGTTCGACACGTTCAAGGTCGTGCCGCCGGGCGTCGGCATCGTCCACCAGGTGAACCTCGAATATCTCGCGCGCGGCGTCCACAAGAAGACGGACGGCGGCGACACCGTGTACTACCCGGATACCCTCGTCGGCACGGACAGCCACACGACGATGATCAACGGCATCGGCGTGGTCGGCTGGGGCGTGGGCGGCATCGAGGCCGAAGCCGGCATGCTCGGCCAGCCGGTGTACTTCCTGACGCCGGACGTCGTCGGCGTCGAGCTGAAGGGCAAGCTGCGCGAAGGCGTGACGGCCACCGACCTGGTGCTGACGATCACCGAAATGCTGCGCAAGGAAAAGGTCGTCGGCAAGTTCGTCGAATTCTTCGGCGAAGGCACGAAGTCGCTGTCGCTGCCGGACCGCGCAACGATCGGCAACATGGCGCCGGAATACGGCGCGACGATGGGCTTCTTCCCGGTCGACGAAAAGACCATCGAATACTTCGAAGGCACGGGCCGCACGAAGGCGGAAATCGCCGCGTTCGAGAACTACTTCAAGGCCCAGAAGCTGTTCGGCATTCCGAAGGCGGGCGACATCGACTACACGAACACGGTCACGCTGGATCTCGCCACGGTCGCCCCGTCGCTGGCCGGCCCGAAGCGCCCGCAGGACCGCATCGAGATCGGCAACGTCAAGTCGACGTTCACCGAGCTGTTCTCGAAGCCGGTCGCGGAAAACGGCTTCGCGAAGAAGGCGGACGACCTGAACGCGCAGTACACGACGAGCAACGGCGTCGACGTGAAGAACGGCGACGTGCTGATCGCCGCGATCACGTCGTGCACGAACACGTCGAACCCGAGTGTGCTGCTGGCTGCCGGCCTGCTCGCGAAGAAGGCCGTCGAAGCCGGCCTGACCGTCGCCCCGCACATCAAGACGTCGCTCGCGCCGGGATCGCGCATCGTCACCGAATACCTGACGAAGACGGGCCTGCTGCCCTACCTCGCGAAGCTCGGCTTCGAAGTCGCCGCCTACGGCTGCACGACCTGTATCGGCAACGCGGGCGACCTGACGCCGGAACTGAACGAAGCGATCACGAAGAACGACATCGTCGCGGCAGCCGTGCTGTCGGGCAACCGTAACTTCGAGGCGCGCATCCACCCGAACATCCGCGCGAACTTCCTCGCGTCGCCGCCGCTGGTCGTCGCCTACGCGATCGCCGGCAACATCACGCGCGACCTGATGACCGAGCCGGTCGGCAAGGGCAAGGACGGCTACGACATCTACCTCGGCGACATCTGGCCGACGAGCGAGGAAATCCACGCGCTGCTCAAGTTCGCGCTCGACCCGAAGAAGTTCGAGGACAACTACTCGAAGCTGACCAAGAAGGGCGACCTCTGGAGCAAGATCGAGGGCGAGACGGGCCAGGTCTACGACTGGCCGAAGTCGACCTACATCGCGGAGCCGCCGTTCTTCGGCAACGACTTCTCGATGGAGCCGGCCGATTCGATCCCGACGGTCAAGGGCGCGCGCGCGCTGGGCATCTTCGGTGACTCGGTCACGACCGACCACATCAGCCCGGCAGGCTCGATCAAGGAAGACTCGCCGGCAGGCAAGTGGCTGAAGGAGAACGGCGTGCAGAAGGCCGACTTCAACAGCTACGGTTCGCGCCGCGGCAACCACGACGTGATGATGCGCGGCACGTTCGCGAACGTCCGGATCAAGAACCTGATGATCCCGGCGAAGGCGGACGGCACGCGCGTCGAAGGCGGCCTGACGATTCACCAGCCGAGCGGCGAACAGCTGTCGATCTACGATGCGGCGATGAAGTACGTCGACGCCGACACGCCGACCGTCGTGTTCGCGGGCGAAGAGTACGGCACGGGCTCGTCGCGCGACTGGGCCGCGAAGGGCACGCAGCTGCTCGGCGTGAAGGCCGTGATCGCACGCAGCTTCGAGCGGATCCACCGCTCGAACCTGGTCGGCATGGGCGTGCTGCCGCTGCAGTTCAAGGGCGCGGACAGCATCCAATCGCTCGGCATCACCGGCGAAGAGACCTACGACATCGAAGGCCTCGGCGACGACTTCAAGCCGCAGCAGGACGTCACGCTCGTGATTCACCGCAAGAACGGCGAAACGACCCGCGTGCCGGTGCTGCTGCGCATCGATACGCCGATCGAAGTCGATTACTACAAGCACGGCGGTATCCTGCCGTTCGTGCTGCGCTCGCTGCTCGCAGCGTAAGCGCGCGGCTTTTGCAGGTGCCGCAGCCGCCTCGCGGCGGTTGCGGCCGATTTGGAAGCCCGACCTCGTGTCGGGCTTTTTTTTACCTGCGGGGCGGTGTGCCGGCGCGCCGCCGCGTCATGCGGCCTTGTCGGCGCGTGTCCTGCCGCCTGCGGCCGGCCGCGCATTCTTCTTCAGGTGCGCGCGGTTGTAGTCGATCGCCGCGCGAACGAGACGCTTCAGCGCCCGCTTGTCAAGCTTGTCGCCTTCGAGGAAATCGATCGCACGCCGCGCATTGCCTTCAAGGCCCGCATTGAACAGCCCGTCGGGATCGGACAGGTGCGCGCCATGCATGAACGTGAGCTTCACCTTGCCCTTGTGCGCGTTCGCGACCGCGATCATCCCGTCGCACGACCATACGGGGCTGCCCATCCATTTCCATTCCTCGACGATGTCCGCTTCGGCGTCGAGGATTGTCTGGCGGAGATCGGCGAACGTCTTGCCGCGCCAGTCGGCAATACCGGCGATCAGCGCGTCGATGCGTTCCGACGGGCTCGGGTCCGATGCCGCGCTCATGAGCGGGCCTCCGTGCCTTCGTCAGGACGGGCCAGCACCTGTTCGAGCGACTCGAAGAACCGCGCCCACCCGTGCTGCGCACCGCGGTACGCCTGCTCCTGATCCGCGCGGAAACCGGCCTGCTCCATCCGCAACAGCGTGCCGACCGGCGTCGGCGTGAGCGTCCAGGTGACGACGCTTTCCAGTCCGTAGGCGGCCCACGTGTAGGACAGCACGCGCTGCGGCTCGATCGTCAGCAACGTGCAGTCGACCGAACCCCAGTCCGCGCGGAAGCTGAACGCGCGGCCCGCGACGGGCTCGAAATCGCTCTGCATCAGCCATGCCTCGATCAGATGCGGTTGCGTGAGCGCACGCCAGACCTTCTCCGGCGGATGCGACAGTTCCCGTTCGACGACGACGGTGCGTGTTTCAGTGGTGGCCTGGTTCATGACTGATCCATCCTCTTGAGCAGATCTTCGAGCGCGTCGAACCGGTTCTGCCAGAAGCCTGCCATCTGGCTGGTCCAGTCGATCAACGGAGTCAGCGCTTGCGGCTGCGCGCTGTAGTGCGTCTGCCGGCCTTCGTGACGGTCGCTCACGAGCCCGGCCTGCTTCAGTACCCCCAGATGCTTCGATACCGCCGGCTGCGTCACGCCTGCGTGCGCCGTCAGCGCGGCAACCGTCAGCTCGCCCTCCTCGCACAGCCGCTCGAAGAGCGCGCGGCGGGTCGGATCGGCGAGCGTCCTGAACAGCATGTCGGGAACGTTTTGCATGGCTTGATTCATAACCCGATAGTTATGGATTCAAGAATATCCCCGGATCGATGCACGTCAAGGAGCGATTTCGCAGGAAGCATCAGGCGATCCTGCAGCAGGGCCGTTCGCCGGAACGGACGGAATGGCGGCGATTCGGCTTGCGAAGAACATCACGCGCGCGTCGAGGCAGCGCCACCGTCCGATTCGAGCATTTCCTCTAATCCGCTCGCCGGACGCTCCAACCGAAAGCACGCTGCAAGACTCGCCACCACGTCGTTCCACAGTTCGGGAAACGCGCGCGATCGACGGGTTCCGTTCTTATGCATTCGCGCATTCGTACGTCGTCGCGCCCGCCGCGCGGCAACGCCTGACCACATATTGCAACGCGCAATGCGTTCACGCGCGATCGAAAGCGCCGTTCGCACACGGCCCTTCGCTCTGCAATCGCGCACATTCCGCTGCCACGACGAACGAGTCGTGCGCGCAAACGCCAGCGACCGGTGCGCGGCACGTGGCGAACCGGTTCCCTTTGCCGCGGGCCGCTGCCGCATGCATGAACGACGCATCCCCGGCACGCGAGCACGCCGATGTCAGAACTGACAGCTATGGAAACTGGCAGCTACCTGAACGGCACCGACGCCCTACGCTCGTCACCGCTCGCGGCCCCACAAGGGCCGGGGCTTCCAGCAACGTCGTCTCTCCTAAAAAGGACTCCCGATGAAAAGGAACGCCTGGTTTGCCCTTCCCCTTCCGTCGCCGCGCCGCCTCGCATGCGCGTGGCCGCTCGTGCTCGCCGCCGGCGCGGCACATGCGACGACGGACTGGGTCGACACCCACACGAAGGCCTTTCTGACCGGCCCGCAATTGATGGCGCGCAGCGCCGCACCGTCGCTCGAACTCGCGGCCGGCGAAACGGCCGACATCGTCGTCAGCCTGAAGCTGCGCAACGCCGCGCAGCTCAAGCAGCTCGCGCACGACGTGAACCGGCCCGGCAACGCGCATTACCGCCAGTACCTGACGCACGAACAGTTCCTCGCCAGCTACGCGCCGACCGACGCGCAAGTGAAATCGGTCGTCGACTATCTGCGCAAGAGCGGCTTCGTGAACATCGAGGTCGCGCCGAACCGGCTGCTGGTGTCCGCGCGCGGCACGGCCGGCACGGTGAAGACCGCGTTCAACACGTCGCTCGTGCACTTCGAGTACGCGGGCCGCTCGGGCTTCGCGAACGCGTCGACCGCGCAGGTGCCGCGCGCGCTCGGAGACGTCGTCGGCTCGGTGCTCGGGTTGCAGAACGTCGCGCGCGCACGGCCGATGCTGCGCATCGGCAACGTCGCGAAGCCGCAGGCGCTCGCGGCCGGCACGGCCACCGGCCACTATCCGAAGGAATTCCCGGGCCTCTACAACGCGACCGGCGTGCCGACCGCGGCCGGCGTGAGCGTCGGCATCATCACGATCGGCGGCGTATCGCAGACGCTGCAGGACCTGAAGCAGTTCACGTCGAGCAACGGCTACGGCACGGTCGCGACCCAGACCGTGAAGACCAACGGCACCGGCACGACCGGCAGCTACAGCGACGACCAGGACGGCCAGGGCGAATGGGATCTCGACAGCCAGTCGATCGTCGGTTCGGCCGGCGGCCAGGTCGGCAAGCTCGTGTTCTACATGGCTGACCTGAACGCCGCCGGCAACACGGGGCTCACGCAGGCGTTCAACCGCGCGGTGTCGGACAACACCGCGAAGGTGATCAACGTGTCGCTCGGCTGGTGCGAGACCGACGCGAACGCGGACGGCACGATCGACGCCGAAGAGCAGATCTTCACGACGGCTGCCGCGCAGGGTCAGACGTTCTCGGTGTCGTCGGGCGACGAAGGCGTGTACGAGTGCAACAACCGCGGCTATCCGGACGGCGCGAACTACACGGTGTCGTGGCCGGCCGCGTCGCCGCACGTGCTCGCGATCGGCGGCACGACGCTGTACACCACGTCGGCGGGTGCGTTCTCGAACGAAACGGTGTGGAACGAAGGCCTCGACGGCAACGGCAAGCTGTGGGCGACGGGCGGCGGCGTCAGCACGGTGCTGCCGGCGCCGGCGTGGCAATCGGGCAGCAATCGTCAGTTGCCCGACGTATCGTTCGATGCCGCGCAAAGCACGGGCGCGTACATCTACAACTACGGCCAGTTGCAGCAGATCGGCGGCACGAGCCTCGCCGCGCCGATCTTTACCGGCTTCTGGGCGCGTCTGCTCGCGGCGAACGGCACGGGTATCGGTTTCCCGGCTGCGAAGTTCTATGCGGACATCCCGTCGAATCCGTCGCTCGTGCGCTATGACGTCGTGTCAGGGAACAACGGCTATCAGGGGTATGGCTACAGAGCAGGCACCGGCTGGGACCTGACGACCGGCTTCGGCAGCCTGAACATCGCGAACCTCAACAAGCTGATCCAGACGGGCGGCTTCTGAGCCCGACGCGACGGCCGGCGCGCGGCGGTCGTTCGCCGCGCACCGGCCGGGAAAGATACGGGCAGCGGGCGGGCGCGGAGCCCTACTCCGTCGCCCGCTCGTTCGTCGCTGTCGTCGCAACCGAGGCGACCGGCGCGCCGGCCCGGTGCGATGGCGCGAAGAGCCGCAGCCCGCTCGCCACGCTCGCCGCCCCGGCAAAACCCGCCCCGAGCATCAGCGCGAGCGTCGGCCCGTGACGCCCCGCGATCCCGAACGACAGCGCGACGAGCGCCGCGCCGGTCGCCTGCCCGATCAGCCGCGCGGTCGCGATGATCCCGCTCGCACCGCCGCTGCGCTCGGGCGGCGCGCTCGACATCAGCGCCTTCAGGTTCGGCGACTGGAAGAAGCCGAAGCCCGCGCCGCACAGCATCATCCGCCAGCCGATGTCGACGACGCTCGGCGCTGCCGGCAACGCGGCGAGCGACACCATCCCCGCGCTCAGCAGCGCGAGCCCGATCGCACCGAGCAATCCGGGCGGATAACGGTCGGACAAGCGGCCCGCGATCGGCGCGGCGAGCGCGACGATCGCCGACCACGGCGTCA
The DNA here is from genome assembly GCF_003853755.1 of Burkholderia sp. Bp8984. NCBI lineage: Bacteria > Pseudomonadati > Pseudomonadota > Betaproteobacteria > Burkholderiales > Burkholderiaceae > Burkholderia > Burkholderia sp. Bp8984. Next base: position 44,043 of record NZ_QTQN01000006.1, on the reverse strand, counting down.
TCAGGAATCCGGTCTCGACCGCGTCGCGATGCAGGACGGTTTCGAAGTAGAACGGCAGCGACACGAACGCGAGCCCCTGCGCGGCAAACGCGCACACGGCCGTCAGCGCGGACAGCGTGAACACGGGCCGGCGGAACAGGTCGACCGGGAGCATCGGTGCCGGATGCCCGGCCTGGCGGCGGATCAGCAGCCAGCCGAACGCGAGCGCGACCGCGGCGGCCGCGAACACGACGGACAGCGGCCCGCGCTGCGCGAATTCACCGAGCGCGAAGATCAGCGACGCGAACGTGATCACGTTGAACAGCGCGGCGAGCGGATCGAACGCGTGCTTGCCCCGCGCCGTCTGCGGCAGCGACGGAATCGCCACGGCAAGCGCGAGCACGCCGAGCGGCACGTTCACCGCGAACAGCCACGGCCACGCGGCCACCGACAGGATCAGCGACGCGATCGTCGGCCCCACCGCGAACGACACGCCGACGACGAGCGCGTTGAAGCCGACGCCGCGCCCGAGCCGGTGCGCGGGAAACAGGTTGCGGATCAGCGCGACGTTCACGCTCATGATCGCGCTCGCGCCGAAGCCCTGCACGATCCGCGCCGCCGTCAGCTGCGGCAGCGTCGCCGCGAGGGAGCAGCCGAGCGACGCGAGCGTGAACACCGCGAGGCCGCCGACATACACGCGCTTGTGGCCGACGATGTCGCCGAGCGACGCGAACGGCAGCAGCGTCGCGACCATCGCGAGCTGGTACGCGTTGATGATCCACACCGACGCGGCCGGCGACGCGTGCAGGTCGGCGGCGATCGCAGGCAGCGCGGTGTTCGCGATCGCGGTGTCGAGCGTCGCGAGCGCGACGGCCAGCAGCACGGCGGACATCGCGCGCCAGTTGACGGCCGGCTCCCGGGTGCCGGCGGGGGATGCGAATTCGGACAAGATGAGGCTCGGCTGACTGACGAGCGACGCGCGGCGTCGCGGATTGAGCGGCGCGGCAACGGGCGCTCCGTGCGTGCGACGGCAACGGAACGCGCGGCACCACGAGCCGTATTGTTGCAGAGCCGCATCGAACGTGCAGGCAACCGCTTCGTCAGTCAGCGAAACGAAAGCTTCGCCGCGCCGGGTCAGGCGCGCGGCTTCGTCGAGAACGCAACGATCGCCGGCCCGGCAGCCGGCTCAACGTCACGCATCCGGCCGCCGTTACGACACCGCGCGCCGCGCGTTGCGGCCGCGCAGCCATTCGAGCGCGAGCAGCAGGCTCGTCGAGAAGATGATCAGGATCGTCGCGAGCGCGGCGATCGTCGGGCTGATGTTCTCGCGAATGCCGGTGAACATCTGGCGCGGCAGCGTCGTCTGGTCCGCGCCCGCGAGGAACAGCGTGACGACGACTTCGTCGAACGACGTCGCGAACGCGAACAGCGCGCCCGACATCACGCCCGGCGCGATCACCGGCAGCGTCACGCGGAAGAACGTCGTGACGGGGTTCGCGCCGAGCGACAGGCTCGCGCGCACCAGGTTCTGGTTGAAGCCCTGCAGCGTCGCGGCCACGGTCGTCACGACGAACGGCACGCCGAGCGCCGCGTGCGCGGCGATCAGGCCGGTGTAGGTGTTCGCGAGCCCGAGCGGCGCGAAGAACAGGTACATGCCGACGCCGACCACGACGACCGGCACGATCATCGGCGACAGCAGCACGGCCATCAGCAGCCCCTTGCCGCGGAAGTCCGCCTTCGTGAGGCCGATCGCGGCGAGCGTGCCGAGCACGGTCGCGACGACGGTCGCCGACGGCGCGACGATGAAGCTGTTCTTCGCGGCCATCCGCCACTCGTCGGATGCGATCAGGTTCTCATACCAGCGCGTCGAGAAGCCCGGAATCGGATAGACGAGGAACGTGCTCGACGAAAACGACAGCGGCACGATCGCGAGCACCGGCAGGATCAGGTACAGCAGCGTCAGCACGACGAGCACGCGCAATGCGACGTACCACGCGCGCTCGGCGAACGACATGTGCGGCGCGAACAGCGGCCTGGCGAGTTTCATGGTCGGCTTCCCCTTCCCGTTTTCCTGTCCCCGGCGCTCAGCCGAGGCTCACGTTGGTGCGCGTGAAGCGCCCGTACACCGCATACAGCACCAGCGTCGCCGCGAGCAGCAGCCCGCCGAGCGCGCACGCCATGCCCCAGTTGATCGTCACGTTGGTGAAGTACGCGACGTAGTAGCTGACCATCTGGTCGTTCGGCCCGCCGAGCAGCGCGGGCGTGATGTAGTAGCCGATCGCGAGGATGAACACGAGCAGCGCGCCCGCGCCGACGCCCGGATAGGTCTGCGGCACGTACACGCGCCAGAACGCGGCGAACGGATGGCTGCCGAGCGACACGGCCGCGCGCTGGTAGGTCGGCGGGATCGACTTCATCACGCTGTACAGCGGCAGGATCATGAACGGCAGCAGGATGTGCGTCATCGAGATGTACACGCCGACGCGATTGAACAGCAGCGTCAGCGGATGCGAGATCAGCCCGGCGCCGATCAGCGCGGTGTTGATCAGCCCCTCGCTCTGCAGCAGCACGATCCATGCGGCGACGCGCACCAGCACCGAGGTCCAGAATGGAATCAGCACGAGGATCATCACGAGGTTCGCGCGGCGCTCGGACAGCGTCGAGATCCAGTACGCGAGCGGATAACCGAGCAGCAGCGCGAACAGCGTGACCGCGACGCCGATCACGAACGTGCGGCCGAAGATCGCCAGATAGATCGACTGGTCCGGATCGGCCCGCACGATCTGGCCGAAGCCGTCCTGCTTGTGGTCGAGCGCGGCGAGCAGGTAGAACGGCGACACCTGGCTGCCGTTCTTCGCGATCGCCTGCCAGTACGCGGGCTCGCCCCAGCGCGAATCGAGGTCGATCAGCTTCGCGCGGGTCTGCGCGGGTGTCAGCGCCGCGGTGCCCGCGCCCTCCTCGCCCTTCAGCGGCATCGCGCGCGCCGTCTTCGCGACGAGCGAGCGGTAGCCGGGAATCTCGGTGTTCAGGCGCCGCGCGAGCGCGCCCATCGCCTCGCTGTCGGCGACCTTCGTCATGTCGGCCGCCAGTGCGGCATACGCGGCATCGGCCGGCGGTGTCTTGCGGTCCCAGCCCGACAGCGCGGCCACCGTGTTCGGCAGCGCGGTCGCGATCTCCGGGTTCTGCACCGCGCGCGTGAGCAGCGTGCCGATCGGCACGACGAAGATGAGCAGCAGGAAGATCGCGAGCGGCGCGATCAGCAGCAACGCCATCGTGCGCTTGCGGGCCTCGGCGGCCTTCAGCTCGCGCTTGAGCGCGGCTGTCGACGGCGAGGAAGGAGCGATCGTCATCGTGTTCAACGGTTCTCTCCGGCCGGGCTCGATCCGGCGGAATGCCGCGCGACGCGTTCGACGCGCCGCGCGGCAGGTTGCATCAGGACACCTGAGTAGCGGTTACTTCGTCGCCCACGCGGCGAAGCGCTGCTCGAGCTCGTCGCTGTGGTCGGTCCAGAAGCCGATGTCCTCCAGCACCGCGTTCTTGCCGTTGGCCGGCGAGTTCGGCAGGTTCGCGAGCGTCTTCGCGTCGAGCGACTTGATCGCCGCGACGTTCGCGGGGCCGTACGCGATGTGATGCGCATACTCTTGCTGCGGCTTCGGCGTCAGCGTGTACGCGATGTACTGTTCGGCCAGCGCCTTGTTCGGGGAGCCCTTCGGAATCGCCCAGTAGTCGAGGTCGTAGATGCTGCCGTTCCACACGACCTTCAGGTTCTTGCCTTCCTTCTGCGCGGCGTCGATGCGGCCGTTGTACGCGGTCGACATCACGACGTCGCCGGCCACGAGGAACTGCGGCGGCTGCGCGCCCGCTTCCCACCACTGGATGTACGGCTTCAGTTCGTCGAGCTTCTTGAACGCGCGATCCTGGCCGGCCTTCGTGCCGAGCACCTTGTATACGTCCTTCGTCGAGACGCCGTCGGCCATCAGCGCGAACTCGAGGTTGTAGCGCGCGCCCTTGCGCATCCCGCGTTTGCCGGGGAATTTCTTCACGTTCCAGAAATCGGCCCAGCCGGTCGGCGCGGTCTTCAGCTTGTCGGCGTTGTACGACAGCGCGGTCGACCACACGAAGAAACCGACGCCGCACACCTGCGGCGATTCCGGAATCAGGTCGGACTTCTTCGCGATCTTCGACCAGTCGAGCTTCTCGTACAGCCCTTCGTCGCAGCCGCGGTTCAGGTCGCCCGACTCGACTTCGACCACGTCCCAGTTGACGTGCTTCGCCTCGACCATCGCCTTCACTTTCGCCTGCTCGCCGTTGTACTCGACGGCCGTGACCTTGTTGCCGGTCGCCTTCTCGAACGGCTGGTTGAATGCGGCCTTCTGTGCGTCGCCGTTCGCGCCGCCGAAGTTGACGACCGTGAGTTCGGCCGCCGTGGCCGATGCGCCGACGACGGCGAGCGCCAGTGCGAGCGCGGTGCGACGCGCGGTAGTGCTTGCTCCGTTCATGATGGTTCCTCTCCTCTCGTGGTGGAAGTGGGCAGTTGTTGTTGACGACGTGCAGCGATAAAGCGGGAAAACCCTGTGTCAGGCGAACACGCGCAGGTGCTCGGGCGCGAATGCGAGCGATACCGGCGCGCCGGGCGAGAACGCGTCGAGCGCGCCCGTGCCGAGCGGCACCTTCACGAAGCATTCGTCCTGGCCCGGCAGCGCGCAGCGCATGCGCACGTGATCGCCGAAATAGATGAGGCTGCGCGCCTCGCCGGTGACGCGGTTGGCGGTGCTGCCGTTCATGTGCCCGTTCGCGAGACTCATGCGTTCGGGGCGGATGCACGCGACGGCCGGCGCGCCTTCGGCCGCGTCGCCGATGCGGCGCCCGACGAGCTGCGTACCGTCGTCCAGCCGGAATTCGCAGAATTCGCCGTCGACGCGCGCGATGGTGCCGCGCAGCCGGTTGCTGTCGCCGATGAAGTTCGCGACGAATTCGTTGCACGGCGATTCGTACAGGCGGTCGACGGTATCGAGCTGCTGCACGATGCCCTTGTCGAACACGGCGACGCGATCGGACATCGTCAGCGCCTCGCCCTGGTCGTGCGTCACGTACACGAAGGTCACGCCGAGCTTCTCGTGCAGCGCCTTCAGTTCGTACTGCATGTGTTCGCGCAACTGCTTGTCGAGCGCGCCGAGCGGCTCGTCCATCAGCACCAGCTTCGGCTCGAACACGAGGGCACGCGCGAGCGCGATGCGCTGCTGCTGGCCGCCCGACAACTGCGCCGGATAGCGCTTCGCGAAACGCTCCATCTGCACCATCTTCAGCGCATGCGCGACGCGCTCCGCGCGCTCGGCGGCCGCGAGCTTGCGCACCGTCAGCGGATACGCGACGTTCTGCTCGACCGTCAGGTGCGGAAACAGCGCGTAGTTCTGGAACACCATGCCGATGTTGCGCTTGTGCGGCGGCACGGTATTCAGCAGTTCCCCGTCGAGGCGGATCTCGCCGCCCGTCGGGAACTCGAAGCCCGCCAGCATCATCAGGCAGGTGGTCTTGCCCGAGCCGGACGGCCCGAGCAGCGTCAGGAATTCCCCTCGGTGGATATCGAGGTCGAGCGATTTGACGACCAGCGTCTCGCCGTCGTAGGTCTTCCGCACGCCGCGAAAGCTGACGATCACATCATCGGACTTCATCGTGGCTGTCCCCTTGCTGCGCGACAAACGTTTTTGAGATGCGAGCCACTATAAGGCGCGCACGGTTCTATACTAGGGAACCATTTCAATATTCCTAGTAGGACCACTTTGGATACCGTGATCCTGGGCGACTGGCTCTCGGCCCGTCTCGACCGCGGCTCGTCCGAGCCGATGTACCGCCAACTGCTGCAACTGATGCAGCAGGCCATTCTCACCGGGGAATTAGGGCCAGGCACAAAGCTGCCGAGTTCGCGCACGCTCGCGGCAGACCTGTCGATCGCGCGCAATACCGTGCTGCACGTGTACGACCAGCTGACGGCCGAAGGCTATGTGCTGACGACGACCGGCAGCGGAACCTACGTGGCCGACACGCGGCCGGACGCGGCCGCGATCCGCGTGCCGGGCGCCGCCGCACCGCCGCCGTCCGATGCCGATGCGGCGCTGCAGCAGGACGCACAAGGCGGCCTGTCGATGCGCGGCCGGCAGCTGATCGAGCACGCGGGCGTGTCGCGGCGCCAGTGGGGCGCGTTCATGCCGGGCGTGCCGGACGTGTCGGAATTCCCGAGCCGCACCTGGAGCCGCCTGCAGGCGCGCCTGTGGAAGGAAGCGAATCCCGAATTGCTGACCTATGCGCCGGGCGGCGGCTACCGGCCGCTGCGCCGCGCGCTCGCCGACTACCTGCGCGTCGCGCGCTCGGTCAAATGCACGCCGGACCAGGTGATCATCACGACCGGCATCCACCAGTCGATCGATCTCGCGGTGCGGCTGCTGTCCGATATCGGCGATCGCGCGTGGGTCGAGGAGCCGTGCTACTGGGGCGTGCGCAGCGTGCTGCAGGCGACCGGCCTCGCGCTCACGCCGGTGCCGGTCGACCAGGAAGGCCTCGATCCGAGCGCGGGCGACATGCAGCATCCGCCGCGGCTCGTGCTCGTCACGCCGTCGCATCAGTATCCGCTCGGGATGGTGATGAGCCTCGCGCGCCGCCGGATGCTGCTCGAGTACGCACGCCAGCACCGCTGCTGGATCATCGAGGACGACTACGACAGCGAATTCCGCTACGGCAGCCGGCCGCTCGCGTCGCTGCAGGGGCTCGACGACGGCGGCCGCGTGATCTACGTCGGCAGCCTCGGCAAGATGCTGTTCCCGGGCCTGCGGATGGGCTACATGGTCGTGCCGGAGCATCTGGTCGACACGTTCCGCACCGGGCTGTCGGAGCTGTATCGCGAGGGCCAGCTGATGCAGCAGGCCGTGCTCGCGGAGTTCATCATGGACGGGCACCTGACTTCGCACGTCAGGCGGATGCGCACGCTGTACGGCGAGCGCCGGCAGTTGCTGATCGATGCGATCCATGCGCGCTTCGGCGACGCGCTGCCCGTGATGGGCGACGAGGCGGGACTCCATCTGGTGCTCGGCCTGCCCGACACGTGCGACGATCGCGCGGTCACGCAAAGCGCATTCGACGCGGGCGTGATCGTGCGCCCGCTGACGAGCTACTACAGCAGCCTGGACACTGCGCGGCGCGGGCTGCTGCTCGGCTACGCGTGCGTCGCGCACGAACGCATCGGCCCCGCGTTCGACACGCTCGCGGCCACCATCGAACAGCATCTGCCGCGGCGCTTCACGCGCGCGGCATGAGCGCGTGCGCGATTGCGCGCATTACTGCGCGGCAGCCGCGCCGCGGTCGAGCGACGCCGCGCGCAGCGCTTCGCCGGGCTTCGTGAACATGCGCTGCCGCAGCGCGGCGATCTGCGCGTCGCGATCCTGCGGCGACAATCCGGCCGCGCCGATCTGCGCACGCTGCGCCGCATAGTCGGCGTAGCGGCTCTGCCACGACGCGTCCTCCTGCTGCATCTGCGCGACGCGCGCGGCGGCTTCCGGGCCGAGTGTCTGCGTCAGTTGCGCGCGCATCGCATCGGGCGTCGCCCCGCTCTTCCGTAATTGCGCGATCTGGTCGATCGTGGCTTGCTGCCGGTCAGCCTTCTGCCGTGCCGCGCGTTTGTCGGCCGGCATCTGCTGCGCGAGCGCCGCGAGCCGCTCCGCCTTTTGCGCCTCCGTCAGCGCAGGGTCCTGCGTAATCTTCAGCCGCGCGAGATCGTAGCGCTGCCGCCACTGCTCGGTGCCGAAGAACGGCTGGCTCCAGTCGCCGAGCGTCCGATACGCGATCGACGCGCGCTGGTCGAGCGCGAGTTGCAGCGCGCCGAGATCGGACTTGTCGACCGCACCCGCCTCCGGCAGCTTCGCGAGCGCGTCGAGATACGCGCGGTATCGATGCCAGACATCGAGCGCCTCGGATTGCGCGACCGTGCCGTCGAGCTGGGCGGCGATCTCGCGCACGACGAGCGCATCGAGCGCGGGCGCGCTCAAGTCGCTCCGCGCGGTCAGGCAGTAGTCGAAGAAATCGCGCACCGCGCGCGACTTCGCGAGGTGGCCGCCGGTGTCGAGCGGCAGCCGCGGCGCACTGGAACCGGCGAGCGGCGGCGGCAGGCCAGCGCTCGCCGGCAATGCGGGCTGCGACGGCGCGGGGTTCGCGCCGCCGAGGGCTGCGGCATCCGCCGACGCATGCGTCGCGTCGGCACCGCGATGCGATGCCGTACCGGTCCAGATCGCGACGCCGGCGATCGCCGCCAGCCCCACCGCGCCGTAGACCACGACGCGCCGCGCGAGCGGCGCGCGTCCTTCACGTGTCGTCATCGATCACACGCCCGCGAGCTGCAGCCGGTTCGCATGCGTGCGGATCACCGCGACCGGATCTTCCGCATACGCACCGCGCACGCCGAGCAACTGGTTGATCTCGTCGAGATGGTTCCACTTGTAGCTCGTGCCCAGCACCTTCCCGTACAGCGCGCTGCACTTCGACACGAGCCCGTCGTTCTGGCCTGAGCCGCGATTGATCATCACCGTGCCCGTGCCGAACAATGCGAGTGTCGACAGGTCGAGCGCATTCGCCGGATCGATCACCGGGATCGTGCTGGTATCCGTCGCGCCGGTGACGCCGAATGCGGAAACGGTCGGCTGGACCGCCGTGCCGGCCCACGAATACAGCAGGTGCGTATTGCCGCCGACGGTCTCCGTCGGCGCGCCCGTCTGGCAACTGCCCGGCGCGCCGAGCCCGGCACTCGGGTAATTCCGGTTGTACGCGGCGGCCTGGGCGGTCGTCAGCGTCTTCAGTGCGGCGAGCGCATCCTGGTTCGTGTTGTTGCTGCTGCTCGTCAGGATGCCGAACACATTGACGAACGCGGCGATCACCGACGACGACAATCCGGTCGGATCGTAGGCGAGCACGCCCTGCACGAAATCGGCGAACTCCGAGCCGCGATGCGGCGTGCCGATCGTCGTGACCGACGCGACGAGATCGGGCGCGACGGCAGCGACATAACGCGACGTGAGGCCGCCCTGGCTGTGACCGACCAGGTTCACCTTGGTCGCGCCGGTCGCGGCAAGCACCGTCTTCACGTAAGCGAGCAGCTGTTCGCCGCGCCCGTTCGGCCCGTCGTCGCTCTGGAACCCCGACAGGTTCGCGACGTAGACGGTCGCGCCGTGCTGCTGCAGGTCCTCCTGGATGCCGTACCAGTACTCGAGCACGCCCGCGTACTTGTCGGTGCCGGTGAGCCCGTGCACGAGGATGATCGGGTAACGCGTCGCCGCGTAATTGTCCGCCGGCGCGGTTGCCGCCATCGCCGCGTGCGTCGTCGCGAGCGTCATCACCGCGGCCGTCCCCGCGAACGGCGCGACGCTCATCGCGCATGCCACTGCCCCTGCCACCATCCTGGAACGCATCGATCTGGCCATGCATGTTCTCCTGATTATTGTGCTGCCGGTGCGAATGAGATCGGATCGACGCGCACGGCACGTCGCGAACGGTCGCGGGTACCGTGTGCATCGAATGCGGGAGTGAATCACGAGTCGCGAACGTTTGCGCCCTGACTAGATACGGTTCTCTAATCGGTTGACGCGCCCCGCCCGTTCGGGCGGGGGCTGCATTCACGCGCCCGCATGCTGCATCGCACACGCGCGCCGCACGTCACAGTTTCGCGCTCACGCGCACCCATGCCGTGCGCCCCGGCTCCATTACCGGCGCGTTCGCCGGATAGCCGAAGCCCGCGTTGCCGGCGAGGTTGAGGTGCTCGGTGTAGGCCTTGTCCAGCACGTTGTCGACGCCGATCGAGATCTGCACCTTCTTGCTGACGTTGTACTGCGCATGCAGCGACAGCACGCCGAAGCCGGCGCTCGGGCCGAAGTCCTTGCCGACCACGTTGCCTTCGTTCACCGCATAGCGATGCTGCGGCGCAACGACCCGCCACAGCCCGCCGGCCGACCATGCGCCGCGCGTGTACTCGAGCCCGAAGCGCGCCTCGAGCGGCGGCATCTGCGGCAGCGGATCGCCACTCGTCGCGTTGCGCCCCCACGCATACGCGAGCGACGTCTCGACGCGCAGCGGCGCGACCGGCCGCCACGATACGCCGGCTTCGCCGCCCATGATCTGCGCGTTGACGTTGGTTGCCTGTGTGGTCGTTCCCATCATCCCGGCCGCGTAGTTGAACAGGATGTAGTCCTGTACATATCCCGCGTAGGCCGACACCCATGCATCGAACCGATCGCTCTTGTACTGCGCGCCGATGTCGAGCTGCGTGGTCTTCTCCGGCTGCACTGCCGAGAACGCGTTGATCGAGCCGGCGGGCCCGCGCTTCGCGGAGAACAGCTCCCAGTAGTCGGGATAGCGTTGCGCATGGCCGATCCCCGCATACCATGTGACCGGCAGCGACGCGAGATCGCGCTCGTAGCGCACGAATCCGCTCGGCAGCACGCGCGCGCGATCGTCGTCGAAAGTCGGATTCGGCTTGCTCGCCATCATCCCGCTCGTCGTCGCCCGCTTGTCGCGCGCGCTCGCGTAGTCGACCCGCGCGCCGCCGATCACGCGCGACGCATCGCTCGCATACCACGTCAGCTCGCCGAACGCACCGGCGTTCCACATCGTCGCCTGCGCATTCCACGGCTGGTCGCCGTAGTTCTGCCGCCCCATCGCCGAGCGCGCGTCGAGCCGGTTCGACTGTGCGTCGACGCCGGTCACGAGCTTGAAGTCGTCACCGAAACGGAAGGTCGCCGCCGCCCGCGCGCCGAGCGTGCGGCGCCGCACCTCGGATGCCATTCGCATCGGCATGCTGCTGGTCGGGTCGGGCTGCCGCAACGTATAGTTGTCCATCACGTGGTCGGCTTCGTTGTAGTACACGCGCGCCTCGATCCGGTCGAGCACGTCGCCGAGATGCCGCTTGTCGAACGACAGGCCGAACGTCTCGCGGCGGAAATGCGCGCCGTCCATCCCGCGCCCGGCGTAGCGCGCATAGCCGTCGCCGGTGCCCGCCGTCAGCTCGACGCGCGTGTGATCGTCGGGGGTCCAGCCGAGCGCCGCGTCGGCGTTCCACTTGTCCCATTGCGACGGCACGGCATTGCCGTTGCCGTCGTCGTAGTCCTGCGCATGCGCGTGGTTCGCGGTCACGCGGCCGTAGACGTCCGGCGTGCCGGCCGTCACGTCGACGTTCTGGTCGTTGCGGCCGAACGAGCCGCCGACCACGCTACCGTCGAACCTCATGCCGGGACGCTCGAAACGCGGCGTCACGCGTTCGAACAGCACGGTGCCGGCCGAGGCGCCGGGGCCGTACAGCACGGTCTGCGGGCCCTTCACGACCGTGACCTTGTCATAGCTTTCCGGCGCGATATACGAGGTCGGCGCGTCCATCCGGTTCGGGCAGGCGCCGAGCGTCGGCATCCCGTTCGCGAGGATGTTCAGCCGCGAACCGAACATCCCGCGCAGCACGGGGTCGCCGTTCGTCCCGCCGCTGCGGATCGACGTGAAGCCGGGAATCGTCTTCAGGTAGTCCGCGCCGTCGCTCGCCGGCAGCGGCTGGCGCGGCGTCTTCGGATCCGTGACGACGACGAGCGGCGTCGTCAGCGGCGACGCAACGACTTCGACGGGCGGCAGCAGCGTGGCCGCGTCGTTCGTCGGCGCCCCGGACGCACGTGCGGATTCGGTCGCGGCCGCCGCCGCGGTCATCGCGCCGACGGCGAGCGCGGGAACGGTGAGTTTCAGCATGCGCGACACGCGCCGCACACGGGAATGGCGCGACGCCCTCGGCGCGCGCAAGGAAAGAATGGTCATGATCGAAAGCCCGAGTGACGCCCTCCACGCGGCCTCGACGGACCGCACGGATATCGGCGATGAAAGAAACGGAAGGCAGCGCGTCAGGCGCGCTCGGGCGGTGCGCGTGGATATGCGCGCGGGTAGCGGTCGGCGCGCGCCGCGACGGCATGCGGCGCGGCGGCGGAAACGGCATGAGCGGGGACGAAGGCGAACGATACGGCGGCCGCGCCGCCGATCGCTGGACTGTGCGCGAAGAAGCCGCAGTAGCCGCACGCATCGAGATGCCGCGCGTAATCGTGCGCGTGGCCTGCATCGGGCGCACGGTGCGCACCATGCTCTGCACTACAGACGATTGAGTCGGGAGTCGTCGCCTGCGCGATGCGCCACTGCGACACCAGCGGCGCCGCGATCGCGAGCCAGATCGCGAACACGCCGAGCCAGGCGGTCAGGTGACGATGTCGGTGCAGCATGCGCGGCGATGCGTAAGCGGAACGTAAAAACAGCCGAGATGTTACAGAATGTTCGCCGCGATGGCCAGCCGCGCGTCGGGGTAAACGGATCGGGGGCGCATGGTTGCGTCAACAACCATGCGCCCCCGGATGCTGCGCGGCTTCAGCGCGCGGCGATCACGGCGCCATGCGTCGCAGCACGTCGTCGCGCCGGATGAAGTGGTGATAAAGCGCGGCCAGCGCATGCAGGCCGATCACGAAGTAGAACGCGTTGCCGATCAGTTCGTGCGCTTCCTTGATCGTCGGCCGCAGCGCCTTGTCGGGGCCGAACAGCGTGAACGACACGCCGATCCAGTCGAGCGACACGGGCTTGCCGCCCATGTTGATGAGCATGATGCCGAGCAGCGGCTGCGCGATGATGAAGACATACAGCGCGACATGGGCGAGCATCGACAGCCACTTGAGCAGCGTCGCCTGCGGAATCGGGTCCGGCACGCGGCTGATCATCCGCCACAGCACGCGCAGCACCGACAGCACGAGCACGAACGTGCCTGCCAGCAAGTGCACGTTCATCCAGAACACGCGGCTGTCGCTGCCTTTCGGTCCGCGAATCTCGATGGCCAGGTAGGCGAGTGCCACCAACAGGAAGATGACCCAGTGGAAGAAAATTGCGGGCGCGCTGTAGCGCGTCTGTTTCGCGAGGATGTTTTTCATGCGTTGTCTCGTGTTTCTCGTGTGGTATGCGGGGGAGGCCCGTGCCGGGCTGGCCGGTGCCCGGCGGCTGCCCCGATTGTAGCCTCGCGCGTGGCCGGCGTTGTGCGACCGGATCAAATATCCGACGAATCCGCGCGGCCCGTTCCACGGTGCCGCCATATGGAAAATCCGCATCGCGCGCGTGCGCGGCTGTGGCACGATGAAGCTTTGGTGCGACGTTGCGCGGGCATCATGAGCAAAGCGATCTTCGTTGCGGCCTACCGGCTGATCGCCGCGTTGCTCGCGGTGTCCACCACGCTGCACAGCGTCGCCGGCAACTGGGGCATGCCGGCCTTCCATCTCGGCAACTACCTCAGCTACTTCACCCAACTGAGCAGCCTGTATGCAGCGGCCATGCTGGTCGCGGGGCTGTCGCGCATCACGCGTCCCGGCTCGGCCCGCTACGAATCGATGCGCGGCGCCGCCGTGCTCTACGTGCTGATCACCGCGATCGTCTACGAACTGCTGCTCGCACGGCTCGATGCGCTGCGCCACGTCACGCCGGCCCTCAACAACTGGGTCCTGCACCGGATCGTGCCGCTCGTGGTGCTGTGCGACTGGCTGTACGTGGAGCCGCGCTCGCCGATCCCGTGGCGCAGCGCGGTCGCGTGGCTCGGCTTTCCGGTCATCTATCTCGGCTATACGCTCGTGCGCGGCGCGCTGGAGAACTGGTATCCCTATCCGTTCGTCGATCCGCGGCCGCACGGCTACCTGCCGGTCGCGATCCAGTGCTCGCTGATCGCGCTCGGCGCGGCAGGGCTCGCGCTAGGCATCCGCTGGCTCGGCAATCATGCGAGGCAGTCCGACGCCGCGGCGCTCGAGGAAGGGTGAAGGCGGGAGCGTGTGCGCCGCACGGCGCACACGTCGTGAAGCGGCGCGTCAGCCGCCGTTGCGCGGCAGGAAGTTCATCGGGTCGACGACCTTGCCGTTCTGCCGGACTTCGAACTCGAACGTCGCGCGGCCGCTCGCGTCGGTGCCCATCTCGGCGACCGGCTGGCCCGCGCGCACCGCGTCGCCTTCGTTGACGAGCAGCCTGCCGTTGTGCCCGTAGGCCGTGATGAGCCCGTTGTCGTGCTTCAGGATCACGAGCGGGCCATACGCCTTGACGCCGGAGCCGGCGTACACCACCCGCCCGTTGGCCGCGGCCCGCACCGAACGGTCGGGCCCCGACGCGGCGATCACGATGCCGCGCGTCTTGCCGGCCGAGAACGGCGTCGCGACGATACCCGTGGCCGGCCATGCCAGCGAGCCCGGCTGCGCGGCCGCCGCGGACGGCTGCCCGAGCGACGTCGCCGCAGGCGGCGGCGCGACGCGCAGCACCTGGCCGGGATACACGGCGTCATTCGGCGACATGTGGTTCCAGCCGGCCAGGTCCTGCACGCGCTGCCCGTAGGCGGCGGCGATGCCGGCGAGCGTGTCGCCCGGATTCACGCGGTAATAGCCGGCGATCACGCCCGGCGTGGCGACCGACGCCGGCGTCGACGGCCGCACCGGCTGCCAGCTGTCGGTCCACGGCGTCATCGTACAGCCCGTCAGCGCGGCGGCCGCGGCGACGAACGCCGCCTGCGGCAACCAGCGCGTGAGCGCATCGTGGATCGGAATCGTTTTTCTCAAGGGTCCTCCCGGATTTGCGTCGTTGCGCCGCCCACCGCCCTCCGGCGTGCGACGCACGATGTCCGGCCGAACGGCCGGACCAACCAGTATCCGACCGCTCTCGCGGCCGTCAGTTTCCACCGCGGGACGTCGACGCGAAAGGGCTCACCGGCCCCTTTTTCGCGCCATTTCTGCGTCGTCCCGACCGGCAAAGATACCATTTGTCGCGGTCAGGACCGCGGCAGGCGCCCCAGCCGGCAACAATCTTGCGGCGCCACGAACGGGTGCCGGCGGGCTGCGGGCCGCGCCGCGCAGGGTGTCCCGCGGACTTCGGGCCGGCCGTCCCGCGGCGGGCAGCCGTATCGCGCCCATGAGCGCCGCCCCGCTGCCGGCCGCCTCCTATACTCGGAGGAGCACCGCACGTTCCAGCGATAACGAGGAGAAAACCATGAACAATGCGACGTTTCTGTCCGTGCAGCTCAACGCCGAGGATTTCGCCGGTTCCAGCGGCCTCGTCGAACTGCTCAACCGGCACCTGCTGTTCGCGACGGACGTCGCCGAAGCCGCGGACGCCCTCGTCCAGCTGGCGAGCGTCGCGCACCTGAGCGGCGCTACCCGGCACAGCGTCGAGCTGCCGGTACTCGCGATCGAGCGGCTGCGCGACGCGCTCGACACGCTGAGCGGCTACGACGAAGCATGGCTGCAGGCGCTGGAACCGGGCGACGCGCTGTTCCGGGACATCGGCCGCGGCCCGCGGCCGCTGCACTGACGCGGCGGGCGCCGCCAATGAAAACAGCCCGTCGTTCCGTGATTCGGAACGACGGGCTGT
Organism: Burkholderia sp. Bp8984; assembly: GCF_003853755.1. NCBI lineage: Bacteria > Pseudomonadati > Pseudomonadota > Betaproteobacteria > Burkholderiales > Burkholderiaceae > Burkholderia > Burkholderia sp. Bp8984. Next base: position 28,632 of record NZ_QTQN01000006.1, on the reverse strand, counting down.
GTGTACTGCGCAGGGGTCAGATCAGGCCGCCCATGCGGCCGGCGATCGATGACGATCAACGACCCTTGTAGACCGGTGCACCGTCCGACACGCGCTTGACCTGCCAGCCGGTCTTGGCAGCGGCCGGGGCGCCCGATTCTTGCTGGGCGGCCGGTTGCGCACCGTAGCCGCTCGTATCGGCAGCGGCGACGTTCTGTTGCGGGTTTACGCGGGCTTCAGCTGCCTGGATGCTTGCCGGGTAGTCGGTACGGTCGCTGCCCAGCTTGTAGCCGGCCTGTTGCAGCTGGGCCAGTTCGGCCTTCACCTGCGCACGGGTGACGGGGGCGTTCTGTTGGGCGAACGAGACGGCGGGAACGGCGAGGACGGCAGCTGCAGCGAACGTTGCGATCAGCGATTTCATGATTACCTCCGGGATTTTTTTGCTCCGCCGCACACACCATGTCTGCAGCGATGGAACAAAGTTTAGCCCCGAGATCACCTAGGGAAAACCATGAAAGAGCGAAAACACTGTTTCCTCGGAACCAACAATTGCGGGATCCGGGAACGAAAAACCCTACTCAAGGAATAGAATTTCGCAACAATACCGTCCTCGCCTGCCGGTTACGACCAGTTCGCGTGGAAGCTGCCCGGCTTGTCGGTACGCTCGAACGTGTGGGCGCCGAAGAAGTCGCGCTGCGCCTGCACAAGGTTCGCCGGCAGCCGCTCGGAACGGTAGCTGTCGAAGTACGCGACCGCCGACGCGAACGCCGGCACCGGCACGCCTGCCTTCACCGCGGCCACCACCACGTCGCGCAACGACGCCTGGTAATTCGCGGCGATGTCCTTGAAGTACGGGTCGAGCAGCAGGTTCGCGAGCGCCGGATCCTTCGCGTACGCGTCCGTGATCTTCTGCAGGAAACGCGCGCGGATGATGCAGCCCGCGCGGAAGATCTTCGCGATCGTCCCGAGATCGAGGTTCCAGCCGTACTCTTCGGATGCCGTGCGCAGTTGCGCGAAGCCCTGCGCGTACGAGATCACCTTGCTCAGGTACAGCGCGCGGCGCACGGCTTCGACGAACGCGGCACGATCGCCGTCGAACGGCGCGGCGGCCGGGCCCGACAGGATCTTGCCGGCCGCGACGCGCTCGGTCTTCAGCGACGACAGCACGCGCGCGAACACCGACTCGGTGATCAGCGGCAGCGGCACGCCCAGGTCCAGCGCGTTCTGGCTGGTCCACTTGCCGGTGCCCTTCTGCGCGGCGCGATCGAGGATCACGTCGACGAGGTGCTTGCCGGTCTCTTCGTCCTTCTTGCCGAAGATCTTCGACGTGATCTCGATCAGGTAGCTGTCGAGTTCGCCCTGGTTCCACTCGGTGTAGACCGCGCCGAGTTCGTCGTTGGTCAGGCCCGCGACGTCCTTCAGCACCGCATAGCTCTCAGCGATCAGCTGCATGTCGCCGTACTCGATGCCGTTGTGGACCATCTTCACGTAGTGGCCCGCACCGTCCGGCCCCATGTACGCCACGCACGGCTCGCCGTCCGACGGCGCCTTCGCGGCGATCTGCTTGAGGATCGGCTCGACCAGGTCGTACGCGTCGCGCTGGCCGCCGGGCATGATCGACGGGCCGCGCAGCGCGCCCTCTTCGCCGCCCGACACGCCGGTGCCGATGAAATGCAGGCCCGATTGCGCGAGCTCCTGGTTGCGGCGGATCGTGTCCGTGAAGTGCGTATTGCCGCCGTCGATCAGCACGTCGCCCTTCTCGAGCAGCGGCTTGAGCGATGCGATCGTCGCATCGGTCGCTTCGCCGGCCTTCACCATCATCAGGATCCGGCGCGGCGTCTCGAGCGACGCGACGAACTCCTCGAGCGTATAGGTCGGCACCAGATTGCGGCCGGGGAATTCGGCGATCAGTTCGTCGGTTTTCTCGCGGCTGCGGTTGTACACCGACACCGCGTAACCGCGGCTCTCGATATTGAGTGCGAGATTGCGGCCCATCACCGCCAGCCCGATCACACCGATTGCTTGTTTGCCCATTAGTCAATTCTCCGGAAAAAACGGGGCGCGACCCGAGCCGGGCCGCGCGCACAGGCGAAAGGATAGTGGAAACCCGGCCGCGATGCGCGCTTGCGTGTCATTGCTCCGCGTGCGGCAGGCGCCGGAACACGACGCTCAGGTTGTTCGCCGGCATGTCGACGACCTCGATGCAGTCGAGCCCGCGGTCGAGGCCGAGCGCGACGACCGCCTCGAGATCGCGCACGCCCCACGACGGATCGCGGCTGCGCAACTGCTGGTCGAACGCCTCGTTGGATGGCGCCGTGTGCCGGCCTGCGCGGCGATACGGGCCGTACAGGAACAACACGCCGCCCGGACGCAGCACGCGCGACGCGCCGGCGAACAGCGCATCGGTGCAGGCCCACGGCGAGATGTGGATCATGTTGATGCAGACGATCGCGTCGAACGCCGCGGCCGGCCACGACGCGTCGCGCACGTCGAATGCCAACGGCTCGGCCAGGTTCGCGAGGCCGGCATGCGCGACCCACGCGGCGATCGAGCGGCGCGCGTGCGCGTCGGGATCGCTCGGCTGCCAGCGCAGCCCCGGCAGCGCCTGCGCGAAATGGACCGCATGCTGCCCGGTGCCGCTCGCGATCTCGAGCACGTCGCCGGTAGCCGGCAGCACGCGGCGCAACACGTCGAGGATCGGCCCGCGATTGCGCTCGGCCGCCGGCGCCGACAGCCGCGCGGACGGATCCGACGACGACGTCGGCCCGGTCACGATGCGTGCTCCGGCGCGCTGCCGGCGACGCCCAGCCGCGCGTTCAGCGCGTCGAGCGCGGGCGCGCAACGCGCCTCGACCTTCAGCGTCAGCATCGGATCGGCACGCGTATGGCCGAGGTTCAGCGCGGCGACGGGCTTGTTCTGCGCCTGGGCCCACACGCAGAACCGGTAGCCGGAATACACCATCAGCGACGAGCCGACGACGAGCAGCGCATCGGCCGCATCGAGCGCCTGCGACGCCAGCGCGACGCGCTCGCGCGGCACGTTCTCGCCGAAGAACACCACCGCCGGCTTCAGCAGCCCGCCGCAGGCCGGGCAGGCCGGGATGCGGAACGTGTCGAGCGCGGCCCATTCGAGATGCGCGTCGCCGTCGGCGGCGGGTTCCGCGTGCGCGCCGAGCAGCTCGGGGTTGTCCGTTTCGAGCACGGCCTGGATCGTCGCGCGCGCGTGATGCGCGCCGCAGTCGAGGCACGTGACGCCGTTGATGCCGCCATGCAGTTCGATCACGTCGCCGCTGCCCGCGCGCTGGTGCAGCCCGTCGACGTTCTGCGTGACGAGGCGCTCGATCCGGCCGGTGCCGCCGAGCCGCGCGAGCGCGACATGCGAGCGGTTCGGCTGCGCACGGCCCACCACGGGCCAGCCGATCATGCTGCGCGCCCAGTAGCGGCGGCGCGCAGCGTCGGAACCGAGGAATTCGTGGAGCTGGATCGGCGGCGAGCGCATCCATTGACCGTTGCGGTCACGATAGCCGGGAATGCCGGAATCCGTGCTGATGCCCGCACCGGTCAGCACGAGCAGCCGCGGATGGCGCTCGACGAACGCGTGCAGCGCATCGAGCGCGGCCGGTTCGATGCCGGCGGATGAGGGGTCGGGCAAGGCGATGTCGTTCATGTTGGCGGCGCGTGATCGGGCGCAGTGGCCGGCCGTGCGGCCGGCGCGCCAGCACATGATACAGAACGCCGCGCGATCCGGCCGGCGGTCCGCGCGCGACACCGGCGCCGCAAAAAAAAGACGCCCATCGACCACATGGCGATGGGCGCATCAACAATTGATCCATCGGGGTAGTGGATCAACTGACAGCACAATGTCGTCGGATCCGCCGCAGCGCTGCCGGCAGACCTTCCCCGGGACTACACCTTCGAATTCCTGAAATTGCCCTGATGTTTGCGAGGATCGCCGCGCGGCACGGCGCACGGCACACGCACGCATGCTTCGCGTGCGGCGCGCGTGCGTTTCGCGCGTCGGCATGACGATCCGGAAGTCATGGTCGCCCATCCGCGCACCGGCGGTTCATCCCCGACGGCCGACCGGCACGGGTCGGCCTCGTGCGTCACGCCTGCACGTCGTCGTTCGGAACGAACCGGATGGGTCCGGATGAAGCAAAAAGCCGCGCGCTCATGTCGCCGTAATCAACGGCGACGCGAAATCACGGGCAGGTCGGCGATTCATGTTTGCAACATGGCACGTTGCGATTCGGTCTGTTCTCATTCTCTTGTCCCCGTCTTCGATGCGTCCGACCTACTGAAGCGACGGCCGGGCCCCTGCTGCGCCCGGCGATCGCGCTCACGGCGCCTACAGACATGCAAGGAGCGCACCATGCTTCGCCGTGCAAGGCTGCGCGGGCCGTGAAACGACCCCGATGCAAATCGCACGACGACAGACAGGCGCGAACGTTTCGAAAGTGAAACGAGGGGAAACGGCCCGCGCGATCGATCGCACCGGATGCGACGCCGGTGTTGCACGCATGTGACGCGTGCGCGGGCGGCGCGTTTGTGTCGGTTCGATGCCGACGATCCGCTTACAGTCGCGCGACCCTGGTCGCGCATGCATGGTCGAACGCGCTCGTCGAACCTGTGAGCGCCGCCTGCAACCACGGACAGCACGCTGCTCGCCGCAAGACCGGCCACCACGCGCTGACGTACGTTCATGCCGATTGATTGCCGGATGACCGAAGGTGCCGATCATGCCAATACCGCCGATACCGCCGCGCGCCGCAAGCGGCGCGCAAACACGTTAGCATTCGGACACGGTGCGGCGCGCGCACCGGCTTCGCCTCGTCTCCAAGGAACGAACATGACCCTGCCCGCCTCCGGCCGCGCCGACGTCGCGCGGCGCGTTTTCTCGGCCGAGCGGCTGTCGATCGGCCTGACGCTGCCGCTGCTGCGCAGCGGCCATACCGTCGCGGATTTCAACGAGCAGCTCGAACTCGCGGCGCTGGCCGATTCGCTCGGCTTTCGCGCACTGTGGGTTCGCGACGTGCCGCTCAACAGCGCCGATTATCCCGACCCGGTCGGGCATCTCGATCCGTGGGTGCTGCTCGGCGCGCTCGCGTCACGCACGCGCCGGATCGTGCTTGCCAGCGGCGCGATCGTGCTGCCGCTGCGTCATCCGCTGCATATCGCGAAAGGCGCGCTGTCGGTCGCGACGCTGTCCGGCGGGCGCTTCCTCCTCGGCCTCGGCTCGGGCGACCGGCCACCCGAATATGCGGCGTTCGGCGTCGACGCGCAAACGCGGCGCGACCGGTATCGCCGGCATTGGGACATCGTCGCGGCCGCGCTCGGCGTGCCGTCCCGTGTGCTGCCCGACGAGACGCCACCCGACGCGCCCGAGTTCACGCTGATGCCGCGCGGCGACGACGCGGTGCCGATGCTTGCCGTCGGCTCCGGCGGACAGAGCGTCGACTGGATCGCACGGAACGCGATCGGCTGGATGACCTATCATCGCGACCCGGATACGCAGCGCGCTCGTTATTCAATGTGGCGCGCGGCCGTCGACCGGCTTGCACCGCCGGGCTTTCGCGCGTTCGGCGTATCGATGCGGCTCGATCTCGATGCGAATCGCGATGCACCGCCCACCGCGCTGCCGCTCGGCTATGCGACCGGTCGGAATGCGCTCATCGACATCCTGCGGGACATGCGGGCAGCCGGCACGCACCACGTCACGCTGAATCCCGGCTCGGACCGGCCCGTGCGCGAGGTCATCGAGGAAATCGCCGAGCATGTATTGCCGGTCTTTCACGACGATCAGGGGTGATTCATCAGGAATCCGGAATTCTCCACCCATAGCCCATAGTCGAAGCCACGGTTGGCCACCCATCGAATCACCGGCGAGCACGTCTCGTTCCCGATCCTGCGCTTTCGCTTGCGGCGGGACCGCATGCCAACACCCGACGACCCGCCCTCATCACGGATCGTGAACGGCCGGCGCGAGACACCGCCACGCGAAAGGAACCGCACGGCAGCGCGCAAACGCACGCACCGCCTGCCGCATGCCCGATTCGAATATTCGTCGACGGAACTATCCGGTTCCGCTGGCAATCATGTTAACTTCCGTCCATCGTCCAGACCGGCGGGTCACGTTCCGATGCGCGCCCGCACGCCTACCCATGCGATATTTCCTGCTCGGCTGGCTGCTCGCCGCCGTCGTATCGGCCGCCCACGCGGCCGCCCCTGCCCCGGCCGCCGCCTCGGCCGCCTCCGGCGCCGTGCCCGCGCTGACGCCGCAGCAGGCGCAGCAGGCCCTCTCCGTCCTGCAAAACCCGCGCGAGCGCGAGCAGGTCGAAACGACATTGCGCGCGATCGCGGCCGTCGGCGTGCTGAGCACGCCCGCGCTTGCGGCGAGCGCCGCGGCGCCGGCCAGCGCGGCATCGGCTGGCACCGCTCCGGCCGCACTCACGACGAACGGGCTCGCGTCGATGCTCGTGCGGCAGGGATCGCGCTGGGCCGGTGAAATCGGCGGCGCGCTGAACGAATCGCTGCGCTCGCTGCTCGATGTCGGCTCGGTCGGCAACTGGTGGCACGAGCGGCTCGTACGCGCCGACCAACGTGCCGATCTCACGCGCGCGATCTTGATCATCCTCGCCGTGCTCGTGCCCGCACTCGCCGTCGAATGGTTCGCGAAGCGGCTGCTGCGGCGCGCGCTGGCCGCGCTGAGCGCGCGCCGCACCGAATCGTCGCGCCGGGCCGATGCCGACGCCGATTCAGCTGAACCCGAACCGCCCGGTCCCGGCGACCGCGCTTCGACGCCGGAACCGGCCGCCACCGCTGCCCGTGCCGACGGCACCGGCACGCCCGATACGTCGTCGCAAGGTCGCGGCCATGCGCGGCGCCACACCACGCTGCTGCGCCGGATGCCGCGCGCACTGGTCAGCCTCGCACTGCGGGTGATACCGCTGCTGGTATTCGTCGGCATCGCGAGCCTGACGATGTCGGTCCTCGACGGCGCCGGCACGCCGACCCAAACGGCACTCGAATCGCTGATCGACATCTACGTGATCTGCCGCCTCGTGACGATCGTCAGCCGGCTGTTCTTCCAGCCCGACGCGCGGCAGCTGCGGCTGCTGCACATCAGCGACGCATGGGCCGCGTTCGCGCAGCGCGCGATCGCGCGGATCGTGATGGTCGTCGGCGCCAGCACGGCCGCGGTCGAGATCGCCGCGAGCTTCGGCCTCAGCGACGCCGGTCACGTCGCGCTGCTGAAGGCGGTCGCGCTCGTCGGCCACTTGATGATCTCGGCGCTGATCCTCCGGTCCCGCCAGCCGGTCGCCGCGCGCATCCGCGCGGCCGGCGAGGATCGGCCGGCCTTCGCGATGGTCGGCAATGCGCTCGCCGACGCGTGGGCGCCCGTGTCCGTGTTCGTCGTGATGGCGTTGTGGTTCGTGTGGGCGCTCGACGTCCACAACGGCTACCGCGTGCTGATCACGCTCGGCGGCCGCTCGATCGCCGTGATGATCGGCATGCGGATCGTGTCGATCGTCGTGTTCGGCGCGCTCGCGCGGGTGTTCCAGCGCCGCGACGACGACCGCACGCTCGTCCACCTGCACGCGTACCGCTACTACCCGCTGGTGCGCCAGGTCGTGTCGGCGGCGATCGCCGTCGTGACCGTCGTGCTGCTGCTGCAGACCTGGGGCGTGCCGATCTTCCACGCGTTCGCGACCGGCACGATCGGCCATCGGCTCGCGTCGGCGCTGATCACGATCGCGATTGCAGCCGTCGTCGCGCTGATCGTCTGGGAAGCCGCGAACATCGCAATCGAGCGCCGCCTGCAGCAGTGGACACGCGAAGGCAACCTCGTGCGCGCGGCGCGCTTGCGCACGCTGCTGCCGATGCTGCGTTCGCTGCTGTTCATCATGATCGCGCTCGTCGTCGTGCTGACCGGCCTCAGCGAAATCGGCGTGAACATCGGTCCGCTGCTCGCCGGCGCCAGCATCTTCGGCGTCGCGCTCGGCTTCGGCTCGCAGAAGCTCGTGCAGGACTTCATCACCGGGATCTTCCTGCTGATGGAGAACGCGATGCAGGTGGGCGACTGGGTCACGCTCGCCGGCGTATCCGGCACGGTCGAATATCTGTCGATCCGCACCGTGCGGCTGCGCGCGGGCGACGGATCGCTGTACACGATCCCGTTCAGCTCGGTGACGACCGTCAACAATACGAATCGTGGGCTCGGCAACGCGGCCGTCAAGGTCAGCATCGCCTACGGCCAGGACATCGATCGCGCGATCGCGACACTGAAGGAGATCGGCGCCGCGTTGCGCGACGATCCGGATTACAAGGACGGCATCCTGTCGGACTTCAGCTACTGGGGCATCGACCAGGTCGACGGCGCGGCGATCGCGCTGGCAGGACAGATCCAGTGCAAGGACTCGGCGCGCTGGGGCGTGCAGCGCGAATTCAATCGGCGCATCGCGGTGCTGTTCCGCGAACGCGGAATCCGGATCGCGAATCCGCAGCGCAGCCTGGTCGCGTATGACGAAGGTTCGCGGCCCGTCGCGCCCGAGAACGATGAGAACAGCGACCACGCCGCCGGCACGCCGGACGCCGAACCGCCACCGCCCGTTGCGCCGGAGCGCAAGCCGGACTGATCGTACGGATGCCGCTGGCGCGACCACCGCCGGTCGCGCCGTGCGCGCGCCAACGAACGACGGATAGCCGCGCTCAACGCGCGGCGGTTTTCTTCGCGCGCCGAACGCGCTTCGCTGCGTTCGCCGGCGCGGCCGGCGTCGCGCCGGCATCCCGCTCACCGCCGCGCACGCTGCCGGCCGGATCGCCGCCGACGATCTTTCGGTGCGCGCGGTTTACCGCGACGGTTGCCCGAGCGCCATGTCGCAATTCATCGAGGACTTCAATGCCGTGACCGTTCGCCTCAAGCACGCAATTACCTTCGAAACGACCTCGCCCGCCGATGCGGACTGCATCGTGCGCGCGCCGCTTGCGGAACTCGAAGCGCGGCTCGACGAGATCAAGACACTTGCGTCGGCAAGCGGCGACGCGCCGGACGAACGCCTGCTGCACTGTATCGACGGCCTGTTCCGGCTCGTCGACGACCTGCAGGCCGTCGAGCGGCACGACACGCCGAAGCTCGAGCTTCGGCGACGGGAGCGCCGTTGAAGTTTCCGTGCGAATGGCAGACCGGATTGCGTTACGCATTCGCCGGCGAGCGCGCTGCGCGACGCGTGACCGGCTCAGCCGGTGTCTACGGCTCGAATGTTTCCTCCACAACCATTCGCTCATTACGAATGGAATCGTCAATTATCCGGCGCGCCGATCCGGCATTACATCCGACAGCGCCCTTGAAAATTACAAAATACCCCACAACTTTTCAAAATTATTTCAGCTTATTCAATTTAATTTTGTTTCATATAATCAGAAAAAGTTTGACACCGAACTTTCGTTCTTGATACCGTCCGATTCAAGCAATCTGACGGATTGTCCACCACGCAATCGATTCCGCTCGACGCATTGCGCTTGCGCCGCACCGACGTTCTCGCCGCCGACCGCCTCTTCTTCCGTTGGCGCATGCAACATCCCGATGCAATTGATTGGGCAGCTGCCGTCCGGCAGCAGGCCGAAGGACCGAACCGAATGAGCAGGACACCGAAACTGTTGCTCTAGTCATCCCGCCTGCATCAAACCCGCTGGCGCGGCCGCCTGCTTCGCGGCGCAGCGCCTCCATTGCCGAGCATTCCAGCATTTCGCCCCCGGAGAATCACCACCCTTGCGGATCGGGCGAAAGGCCCCGTCGCGTCCGCGCCATCCGCGCGAGCGCGGCGGATATCGGCGGCGCACGATCCGCGCCGCTGTCGACCGTCGTTGTTCGTGCCGTTCGATGTTCAACCGGAGGGGTAATTCAACATGAATCAGGTTGCAGACAAGAAACAAAAGCACATCCGCTTCGTCAAGCTCGCCTTCGCCGCCGCGGCAGCCGCTTCGTTCGGCATGGCGAGCGTCCATGCCGCACCGGCCGCCGGCTGGACGGAAACGCGCACCAAGGGCTTCCTGCCGCTCGTCCAGCAAGGTGAAAGCAGCAGTACCGCCGGCGCGCCGGCGGCCAGCACCGCCGCCGCTGCCGCGGCTGCCACCGAGATGGCGCCCGGCGAATCGGTCGACATCGTGCTCGGGCTGAACCTGCGCAACGAAGCGCAACTCGACCAGTACCTGCACGACCTGCATACGCCCGGCTCGCCGCACTACAAGCAGTTCCTCACGCCGGCGCAGTTCGCCGCGCAGTACGCGCCGACCGACCGGCAGGTCGCCTCCGTCGTCGCGCACCTGCGCCAGGCCGGCTTCGTCAACATCGTGGTTGCGCCGAACCGCCTGCTCGTGTCCGCCTCCGGCACCGCGGCAACGATCAAGTCGGCGTTCCGCACGACGCTCAAGCGCTTCACGCGCAACGGCCGCAGCGTCTACGCGAACACCGATGCCGCGCAGGTGCCGAACGCGATCGGCGGCATCGTCGGCGCGGTGCTGGGCCTGCAGAACGTCGAACTCATGCACACCGGCGCGGGCAGCAAGCCGCAAGGCAACACCAGCAACCTGACGATCCCCGCGGGCGCATCCGCGGTGCCGCACAACCCGACGGAATTCTCGTCGCTCTACGGCGGCGACGGCACGCCGACGGCCTCGCAGACCACGGTCGGCATCATCGCCGAAGGCGACCTGTCGCAGACCGTCAGCGACCTCAACACGTTCGCCGCGAACAACGGTCTCGGCACGATCAGCAGCAGCGTCGTGCCGACGGGTCCGTCAGGCAGTTCGTACACCGATACATCCGGCACCGTCGAATGGAACCTCGACAGCCAGTCGATCGTCGGCGCCGCCGGCGGCAGCGTGAAGCAGGTCGTGTTCTACGTGGCACCCTCGATGACGCTCACGGCGATCACCGCCGCGTACAACAAGGCGGTGAGCGACAATGTCGCGAAAGTCATCAACGTGTCGCTCGGCGTGTGCGAATCGTCCTCGTACAGCACCGGCTCGCAGGCGACCGACGACACGATCTTCAAGCAGGCCGTCGCGCAGGGGCAAACCTTCTCCGTGTCGGCCGGTGACCACGGCGCGTACGAATGCGCGAGCGGCACGCCGTCGCGCTCGACCTACACCGTGAGCGAGCCCGCGACGTCGCCGTACGTGATCGCGGTGGGCGGCACGACGCTGTTCACCACCACGTCGACCAATGCGTACAACAGCGAAATCGTCTGGAACGATCCGAGCTGGCAGCCGGGCACCGTGTGGTCGACGGGCGGCGGCTACAGCAAGTACGAAGCTGCGCCGACGTGGCAATCGTCGAGCCTCACCGGGTCGACCAAGCGCGCGCTACCGGACGTCGGCTTCGACGCCGACCTGCGCACCGGCGCGATCCTCGTGGTGAACGGCCAGACGTCCGACACGCTGTGGGGCTCGGGCTACCTGAACAACGAAGGTGGCACGAGCCTCGCCGCGCCGATCTTCACCGGCATCTGGGCGCGGCTGCAATCGGCGAACAACAACGCGCTCGGGTTCCCGGCGTCGAGCATCTACAAGTACTTTCCGAGCAATGCGGCGCTGCTGCACGACGTGACGTCCGGCAACAACGGCAGCGGCACGTACGGCTACAAGGCGAAGGCCGGCTGGGATGCGACGACGGGCTTCGGCAGCGTGAACATCTCGAAGCTGAACGCGTTCATCCAGAGCACGGCGGATTTCGCGCGCTGATCGTGCGATGAGGTGCGGTTCCGGGTGCATGTCGTTGCGCGCGCCCGGAACCGTGTCGGCGGCTGTGCATGCGGCGCGTCCCGATCGACGACGACCGTCGGCACACGTCGCCCGCGGCTGTCGCGCGCAGGCGAAATCACAGCTGCGATTCGATCGGAAACAAGCCGAGAAACCACACTTCCATGCGCCGCGCCGCCGACACTTCCGGTTCGTGATCGAGTTCGGTCACCTTCCCGTCCGCGTCGGTCTGAATCCACTTGAGGCGCCCTTTCCCGGCCGGATCGGTCCGCAACTCGACGCGCCACGCGATTCGATCGAGCCGCGGCTCCAGATCCATCGCGACTTCGGATGCAATCGCCGGGCTCTCGCAGTAAACGCCGATCTCGGTATTGAGGTTCAGCGAGCGCGGGTCGAGATTCATCGACCCGATGAAGATGCTCTTGCGATCGAACACATACGTCTTCGCATGCAGCGATGCGCGCGACGAGCCGATGATGACCTGCTTCGAGATGCTCTTGTCGCCGGACGGGCGTCGCTCGTAAAGCCGCACGCCGGCTTCGACGAGATCGCGCCGATAGCGCCGGTAGCCGGCATGCACGGCCGCGACGTCGGTCGATGCGAGCGAGTTGGTCAGGATCGTCACTCGGACGCCGCGCGCCGTGAGCGCACGCAGCCGTTCGACCATGTCCTTGCCCGGCACGAAGTACGGCGACACGATCAGCAGCTCCTGCTCGGGCCGCAGCGCGAGTGCGCGCAGTTGCGGCATCAGGTGCCCGTCGCTGTCCTTCGGCGAGCGTGCGATCTTCGCCGGATCGTCGTACAGGACCGTCGCCTGCCCCCACGACAGCTCGGTCCCCTGCCCGTGCACGATCTGGTCGAGCCGTTGCCGCGCTTCGAGCACGTACGGATTGTCCTCCATCGCGCGCAGGTAATCGCGCAGCCGTTCGCGCTCCCGGTCGAGGCCGCCGGGCGCCGCGTCGTGCCCGACCAGCGCATCGACCGGATATGCATACGGCGAATTCCAGAACGTATCGAATTCGGTCGAGATGTCGTTCACGACCGGGCCGTGCACGACCACGTCGAGATCGCCGAACTCCAGCATCGACGACGCGCCGAAGTACTCGTCGCCGATATTGCGGCCGCCGACGATCGCCGCCTGGTTGTCCGCGATCATCGCCTTGTTGTGCATGCGCCGGTTGACCCGCGAGAACTCGAGCACCGTGCCGATCTTCTTGAAGTGGCGCGTGGCGACCGGATTGAAGAGCCGGATCTCGATGTTCGGATGCGAGCTGATCTCGAGCAGCTTGCGGTCGTCCGCGTTCGTCCCGAGATCGTCGAGCAGCGCGCGCACGCGGACCCCGCGATCGGCCGCGCGGATGATCGCATCCGCGAGCTCGTGTCCGGTCAGGTCGTCGTGCCAGATGTAGTACTGAAGGTCCAGCGAGCGGTCCGCGCGATCGGCGAGCAGCACGCGCGCGTCGAGCGCATCGACCGGGTCGCGCAGCAGATGAAACGCATCCTGCCCGGGATGGGTGGCGGCCTGCTGGCGGAACGCCGCGCCGAGGCGCGTGTTCTCGGTATCGGAGAACGCATGCGTCGGCGCACGATCAGCCTGCGGCGGCAGGCTGGCGCACGCGGCAAGCATCAGCAACGCAAGAATCGCACTCCACGAACGCAACATGATCATGATGGCCACCCCCACGGTCGGGCGAAGTCTGTTTGTGTTTGTTCTGGCTGCCGGACGGGGCGCGGCGCGGATCCCCGGTCCGCGCGCTGGACGAATCCCGAGCGCGCGCGCCGGTCGCGCCACAGCATACTTCGATTGACATCGGGACGGCACGCGCTCCGTGTTTCCCGGTGGCGGCGATACGACATGCGACACGGACGTGAACACGTTCGACACGTTCGCCACGTTCAGGCGGCGCGCAAAAGAAAAACCCGCGAGGCCTTGCGGCGTCGCGGGTTTCGAGATTTTGCCGAAGGCCAAAGAGTCGCCAGAAAGCGGGAAAAAAAGCGGCATGCCACGCATGCCGTTTCGGGGATCGGACCGTGCGCAGCGATACCTCTGTCCGGCGCTCCGTGCGAACAGCAACGCGTGTTAGTTCGGCAGCGCGTAAGCGATCACGTAATCGCCGAGCTTCGTGCCGAAGGAGCCGTGGCCGCCTGCGGCGATCACGACGTACTGCTTGCCGTTGATCGAGTAGCTCATCGGCGTGGCCTGGCCGCCTGCCGGCAGGCGGGCTTCCCAGAGTTGCTTGCCGTCGTTCACGTCGAACGCGCGGATGTAGTTGTCCGCCGTTGCGCCGATGAACGCCACACCACCGGCCGTGATCATCGGGCCGCCCAGCATCGGCATCCCCATCTTGAACGGCAGCGGGATCGGCGAGCTGTCACGCACCGTGCCGATACGCTTCTTCCAGACGATCTCGTTGGTCTTCAGATCGATACCGGCGATGTAGCCCCATGCCGGTTGCTTGCAGGGCAGGCCAAGCGGCGAGAGGAACGGGTTCAGCGTCACGCCAAACGGCACGCCGTACTGCGGCTGGATACCCGATTCCGTACCGCTCCCCTTGGCACCCGATGCCGGTTCGATCGGGTTGCCCGGACCGCGTGGGATCAGACGCGACACGAACGGCAGCGCAATCGGGTTGGCGATGGCGATCTGACGATCGGTGTCGAGCGCAATGCCGCCCCACTCGAACATGCCCAGGTTGCCCGGGAACACCAGCGTGCCTTGCAGCGACGGCGGCGTGAAGGTGCCTTCATACCGCAGCTTGTGGAACATCACGCGGCAGACCAATTGGTCGTACATCGTCGCGCCCCACATGTCCTTGTCCGTGAGCAGGTTCTTCGGACGGAACGTGAGTTCGGAGAACGGCTGCGTCGGCGAAGTACGGTCGCCAGGCGCGGCGCCTTGCGGCACCGGCAGTTCCGGAGCCGGCACGACGGTTTCGCCGGTGCGGCGGTCGAGCACGAACAGGTTGCCGGTCTTGGCCGGCCCGTACACGACCGGCACGGTCTTGCCGTCCTTGGTCGTGATGTCGGCGAGCGTCGGCTGCGACGGCATGTCCATGTCCCACAGATCATGGTGAGCGGTCTGGTAGAACCAGGCCAGCTTGCCCGTCGACGCGTGCAGCGCGAGCAGGCCGCTTGCGTATCGCTCCATCTCCGGCGTACGGTCGCCGCCCCAAATGTCCGGCGTACGCACGCCCATCGGCAGATAGACGATGTCGAGCTTCGCGTCGTAGGCGGCGGGCGCCCATGAGTTCGGCGAGTTCCAGGTGTAGTGCTCGTCCGGGCCCGGGATATGGTTCGGATCACTCGCGCCCGGATCGAACGCCCACATGAGCTGGCCCGTGCGCACGTCGTAACCACGGATCACGCCCGACGGTTCCCGATTCGAGAAGTTGTCTTCCACCGCGCCCGCTACGACGATCACCTTGCTGGTGACGACCGGCGGCGAAGTGGGCTCGTACATACCCGGCGTGGTGACCGGCATGGCATGCTGGAGATCGAGGTCGCCATTGCTGCCGAAGCCCGCGCAGCGCTCGCCCGTCAGTGCGTCGAGCGCGTACAGGTGGCCGTCGTTGACCGGCAGGTAGATACGGCGCGAGCACGCCCCCGTAGCCGATACGGCTGCGTCGCTTGCCGGTGCGGCGGCCTGCGGCGCCGAAGCAGCAGCGTCGCTAGCCGGAACAGCCGTTGCCGATACATCGGCGCTCGCCGTCAGATCGACATACGACACGCCGCGGCAAGTCACGTGCTGGAACGACGGATCGGTCTTGAGCTTCGGATCGAAGGTCCACTTGAGCGCGCCGCTCTGTGCGTCGAGCGCGAAGAGCTTCTGGTGCGGCGAGCACAGGTAGAGCAGATTGCCGATCTTGATTGGCGTGACTTCGTCGGTGATTTCACCCGGATCGTTCGGGCCTTTCATGTCGTTCGTGCGGAACGTCCAGGCCACCTGCAGGTTCTTCACGTTGTCCCGCGTGATCTGCTGCAGCGGCGCGTAGCGCGTGCCTTCCTGAGTGCGGCCGTACGCGGGCCAGTCCGAGGCGTCGATGCCGTTGGCGTTCGCGGCGGGCGAACCGACAGACGAAGCCATCGTGCCATTGACCGTCTGCGGATCGTTGAAGCAGGCGTACACGAGCACGCCCGCCCAGATCACCAGCGCGCCGACGAGCGACTGCACGCCGAACTTGCGTGGCGCGTCGAGACGCCAGCTCACGAGCAGCAGCAACCACACGCCGAACACGACGAGCACCCCCGAGCGCGGCGCGAGCGCCCAGAAGTCGGGACCCGACTCCCACAGCGACCAGATGGCAGTGCCCCCGAGCACGAGCGCGTAGAGCACGAGCGCAGTGGGACTGCGGCGATACAGCAGCCACGTCACTGCCAGCAGCACGACGCCGGTCACGACGTAATACGCCGAGCCACCGAGCGAGAGCAAGTACGCGCCGCCTATCAGCAGAAAGAGCGATGTAAGCGCGATAAACAGGAGCGTTACGACGCCGATGAACCCCGGCGATGATGATTCGCTTGATCTGGTCATGATGATCTCAACCTTCTTTTGAGGACGGCGCCAGCATCGCTTGTCACGCGATGCCTGTGGCGAGGCTCGCCCGCGCGAACACCGGCGAGTCGTCCAGCCACTGCGCTGTGCCCGCAGTGGCCGGCTGTGCGGAAAACGCTCCGCGAAACGGCCTGTTGCTTTAGAAGACGTGCATCATCCCGACGTACGCGCCGGTTTGCCCTTCGTCCATGTTCGGACGGGTCGGCGAGCTGGAAGCTGGAATCGCGAGCCGTCGCAAACACCGGGAATTTACCGTTCTTGCTGTTGTCCACGTGTGCGACCGTGCCGTACAAGGAGGCGCGCTTGCTCGGATTATAGGTGGTAGCGAGTGCGTCGAGCTCGCCTGCGTATGCCGATGGTCGGCTTCGATGCGCACCGGTCTGTCGTCGAATACGCAGACAAGCGATCGCTCGCCGCGAAATCTTCGGGAAGGCAGTTTAGGGATGGGGAACACGAACGGTCCCTACCCGTTCGGGTAGTCCGGAGCCATGGATTGCCCGGGTCCGACGCGTTGAAGCCCGGAAACGAAAAAGCCGGCCCACCGGGCCGGCTTTTCGCGTCCAATCGCGGTCGGTTGCACCGCGTGGAAACTCTCGAACAAAGCGAATCTGGTGGGCCCCCCGGGAGTCGAACCCGGCACCAACGAATTATGAGTTCGCTGCTCTAACCAAGCATGAGCTAGGGGCCCAGACGGGAAGCAACCTGTGCTACACGCCACCCCGGCAACGAAGCCGGGCCGGCATTGTAACAACAAAGCCGCTAAAGAGGACAAACGCCACCGGCATCACGCGGATACCGGCGGCGTTCGCAAGTGAGACGCTGGAAATCAGTTCCCTTCGAGGAACGACTTCAGCTTGTCGGAACGGCTCGGGTGACGCAGCTTGCGCAGCGCCTTGGCCTCGATCTGACGGATCCGCTCGCGGGTAACGTCGAACTGCTTGCCGACTTCCTCGAGCGTGTGATCGGTGCTCATCTCGATACCGAAGCGCATCCGCAGAACCTTCGCCTCACGCGGCGTCAGCGAATCGAGCACGTCCTTCACGACGTCGCGCATGCTGGCATGCAGCGCGGCATCCGCCGGCGCGACCGTGTTGTTGTCCTCGATGAAGTCGCCGAGATGGGAATCGTCGTCGTCACCGATCGGCGTTTCCATCGAGATCGGCTCCTTCGCGATCTTCATGATCTTGCGGATCTTGTCTTCCGGCATCTCCATCTTCTCGGCGAGCGTTGCCGGATCCGGCTCGAGACCGGTTTCCTGCAGGATCTGCCGCGAGATGCGGTTCATCTTGTTGATCGTTTCGATCATGTGAACCGGAATACGGATCGTGCGCGCCTGGTCCGCGATCGAACGCGTAATGGCCTGGCGGATCCACCACGTCGCATAGGTCGAGAACTTGTAGCCGCGACGGTATTCGAACTTGTCCACCGCCTTCATCAGGCCGATGTTGCCTTCCTGGATCAGGTCGAGGAACTGCAGGCCGCGGTTCGTGTACTTCTTCGCGATCGAGATCACGAGACGCAGGTTCGCCTCGGTCATTTCACGCTTCGCCTGACGCGCCTTCAGTTCGCCGGCCGCCATCTGGCGGTTGGTTTCCTTCAGGTCCTTCAGCGGCAGCACGACGCGCGCCTGCAGGTCGATCAGACGCTGCTGCTGCTCGCGGATCGCCGGAACGTTACGCGACAGGACCGCGCTGTACGCATGGCCTTCGGCCGCGATCTTCTCGGCCCAGTCGAGATCCGTCTCGCTGCCGGGGAAGCGCGCGATGAATTCCGAACGCGGCATGCCGCACTTGTCGACGACGATGTGCAGGATCTGACGCTCGACCTGACGCACTTCGTCCACTTGCGCACGCAGCGTGTCGCACAGACGCTCGACGGTACGCGCGGTGAAGCGGATCGTCATCAGTTCGGTCTGGATCGTTTCCTGCGCCTTCAGGTAGGACTTCGACTTGTAGCCTTCCTTCTCGAACGCGCGGCGCATCTTGTCGAACCACTCGCTGATCTGCGAGAACTTGTCGAGCGAGGCACGCTTGAGGGCTTCGAGCTGGGCGGCATTGGCCGACGCCTGAGCGGCACCGTCGTCTTCCTCCTCTTCCTCTTCTTCCTCTTCCTCTTCGGCTTCCTCGTCCTCGTTCTCGATCGCTTCCGCTTCCTTCGCGGAGAAACCGTCCGTATCGGCGGAGTCCGAAGCATTCGGATCCAGCAGGCCGTCGACGAGCTCGTCGACGCGGATCTCTTCGTTCGCGACGCGCTCGGCCATCGCGAGGATGTCGGCGATCGTCGTCGGGCACGCGGAAATCGCCATCACCATGTGGCGCAGGCCGTCCTCGATCCGCTTCGCGATCTCGATTTCGCCTTCGCGCGTGAGCAGCTCGACCGTGCCCATCTCGCGCATGTACATCCGGACCGGATCGGTCGTGCGGCCGAATTCCGAATCGACGGTCGACAGCGCGACTTCCGCTTCTTCCTCGACTTCATCGTCCGACGACGCGGCCGGCGCGTTGTCGTTCAGGAGCAGCGTTTCCGCGTCCGGAGCCTGCTCGTAAACCGCCACGCCCATGTCGTTGAACGTGCCGATGATGCCTTCGAGGGCTTCGGTCTCGGTGAAGTTGTCCGGCAGATGGTCGTTGATTTCGGCATACGTGAGGAAGCCGCGCTCCTTGCCGAGCTTGATCAGCGCGCGCAGTTTCACGCGGCGCTCTTCGAGCTCCTCGGCCGTGCCGGGCGTGCTCGTCGCGAACGCTTCCTTCAGCAGCGCCTTTTCCTTGGCGCGACGATCGCGCACCTTGGATTTGCCCGGGGCAGCCGCGGCTGCGGGCTGCTCGTCGCTCTGATTTGCGTCGTCATCGACGGATACTTCGTTCAGCTTTTTGGTCATGGAGTTCGCCGTACCGGCTATATCGACTCGCGGCTGCTGGACGACAGCCGGTTGAACCGTAGGTGCATGAGTAGTACGTACTGCCGTTTCGTCCGCGGCGGCAGTCGTGTCCCTTGCGCTTTTCGCACTTGCCCGCTTCGCCGCCGGCTGGGCCGGCCCGGAGTCGGGTCTGGCGGCAGCCCGTGTTCTGGCTGCCGGCGCCGGCGCAGCCTGAGCAGTGCCGGCCGCGGTTTTCTTTCCTGCAGGGGCTGACGTGGCTGAAGACGTTGTCCTGGTGGAAGAAGCAGACTTGGCCGCTGTGACCTTGGTGGTCGGCTCCGTCGAGCCCTTGCCTGTTGCTTTCTTTCCGCCTGTCGTCTTTGCCATCGCGAATCTCGCCTCTGCTTAGAAAACAAACCGCTGGAAACCTTATATTATAGCACGCTGGGGCGCCCTCTCTCAGCGCCCCGGCCGCCTACAGCCCGAGCCGACGTTTCATGTCGGTTCGCTGCTGGTTCAATTCCGTCAATTCGGCCAGTTCCTCGGGTGTGAAGGTCGATTGCCGCGCCAGCCGATCGAGCCGGTCGCAGCAGGCGTCATAGCGCATCTTGAGCACCGCGGCCTGCAGTTCCTCCCCCGCGATCCGTTCCTGTTCACGCTGCCGCTCGGGCACCGTCTCGTCTTCCGGATTCTGTAACAGCAAATCGCGGACGTTTTCATCATAGTCCAGAATTTCGCGGAAGATTTCCTCGTAAGTCGCGCCGTTCGAGGAGGTCCGCAGGACATCGGACAGCAGCCGGAACTCCGCGCCGTCACCCAGCGCACGCGCATGCTCGACGACTTCGGCGAACAGCTCGCCGATCCGCGGCAGCGCGCGCAGGGTCGCAAGCTGTTCGTCGTCGAGCTGCGACGCGATCCGCGGATGCATCACGAGCGTGCGCAACGCGCGCTTTTCGCTGTCCGTCACGCGCCGCCGCTCGCTGCGCGCGGGCGCCTGGCGCGGCGGCGCCGCGATGCGCGCATCGACGTCCGACAATCCCGCGACTTCCTCGAACGGGATATCGAGACGGTCGGCGAACATGTGCATGATCTGCGCGCGCAACGCGTTCGCCGGCAGCGCCTGCAACAGCGGCTTCGCGTCGAACAGCGCCTTCGCGCGACCTTCCGGCTGATCGAGCGCCTTGCCCGCGATTGCTTCGTTCAACAGAAATTGCGACAGCGGCATCGCGCGCTCGACCTGCTCGGAGAACGCGTCCGCACCGAATTCGCGTACATAGCTGTCCGGATCGTGCTCGGCCGGCAGGAAAAGGAATCGGATCGTCCGGTTGTCCGCCGCATGCGGCAGGCACGCTTCGAGCGCGCGGCGCGCCGCGCGCCGGCCGGCCGAGTCGCCGTCGAAGCTGAAAATGACCGTGTCGGTCTGGCGCAGCAACTTCTGTACGTGGATCGGCGTGCATGCCGTGCCGAGCGTCGCGACCGCGTTCGGGAAGCCGAGCTGGGCGAGCGCGACGACGTCCATGTAGCCTTCGACGACCAGCACGTACTTGCGCTCGCGGATCGCGAGGCGCGCCTCGAACAGCCCGTACAGTTCGCTGCCCTTGTTGAACAGCGGCGTTTCCGGCGAATTCAGGTACTTCGGCTCGCCGCTGCCGAGCACGCGTCCGCCGAACCCGATCACCTGCCCCTTCACGTTGCGGATCGGGAACATGATCCGCTCGCGGAACCGGTCGTAGCGTCGCGCCACACCCTGCGCGTCGGTTTTCTCGCTGACGATCACGAGCCCCGATTCGACGAGCGAGTCGTCGCGATAGTCCGGGAACGCCGTTTCGAGGTTCTGCCAGCCGTCCGGCGCATAGCCGAGCCCGAAGCGCGCGGCGATCTCGCCGGTCAGGCCCCGGTTCTTCAGGTACTGGATCGCGACGGTCGCGCCACGCAGTTGCTTGCGGTAGTAGTCGCACGCGGCGGCCATCACGTCGGACAGCGCGGTCGCGACCGATTTCGACACGGGCGCCGGATAGTCGCCGCCGCCTCCACCGCCGCCGCCGCGCATCGACGGCTCGTGCGGCACGGTCAGCCCGACCGACTGCGCGAGCTCCTGCACGGCTTCCGGGAACGTGAGCCCCGCATGCTCCATCAGGAAGCCGATCGCCGTGCCGTGCGCGCCGCAGCCGAAGCAGTGATAGAACTGCTTGGTCGGGCTGACGGTAAACGACGGGCTCTTCTCGTTATGGAACGGGCACAACCCCATGAAGTTGGCGCCGCCCTTCTTGAGCTGCACGTACCGGCCCACCACGTCGACGATATCGACGCGGTTCAGCAAATCCTGCAGGAACGAATGCGGAATCACCGTGGGATCGAGCGAAAAAAAGACAATACGACGCCCCGGCGCACGCGCATGCGACGCGCCGGGAAGCGGGTTTTACTTCGACAGCGCGGCCTTGACCTGCGCGGAAACGGCCGTCATGTCGGCGCGGCCGGCGAGCTTGCCCTTCAGCACGCCCATCACCTTGCCCATGTCCTGCGGGCCGGCTGCGCCGGTTGCCGCGACCGCGGCCTGGACTTCGGCGGCCACTTCGGCGTCCGACAGCTGCGCGGGCATGTAGGCGCCCAGCACCGTCAGTTCGGCCTGCTCCTTCGCGACGAGATCGTCGCGGCCGGCGGCCTCGAACTGGCTGATCGAGTCCTTGCGCTGCTTGATCATCTTGTCGATCACCGCGGTGATGCCCGCGTCGTCGAGGGTCACCCGATCATCGACCTCGCGCTGCTTGATCGCGGCCATCAGCAGGCGAATCGTCGCCAGACGCTCGCTTTCCTTCGCGCGCATCGCGGCCTTCATGTCTTCGCTGATCTGCTCTTTCAAACTCATCTTGCACCCGGGATGGAAACGTGACTTCGACGCCCGCGAACGGGCGTCAACACAAAAACCCGCTTGGGACTAAGTCTCAAGCGGGTTGCTCGAATCCGGCATCGGCGACTCGCGGCCCCGGAACGAGGCCGATCGTGCGGAGGTCGCCGGTGCGCCGCTCAGCGAACCGCGCGGCGCTCAATCGTTCAGTACAGCTTCTTCGGCAGCGTCTGGCTGCGAATCCGCTTGTAATGACGCTTCACCGCAGCAGCCTTCTTGCGCTTGCGCTCGGCGGTCGGCTTTTCGTAGAACTCCCGCGCACGAAGCTCGGTCAGCAGACCGTTCTTCTCGATCGTGCGCTTGAAGCGACGCATGGCGACTTCGAACGGCTCGTTTTCTTTAACGCGAATGATCGTCATGATCCGACACGAATAAAGGTTTGCAGGGAAGACTTACGAGTATAGCAGAGCGTCGTGCAAAGACATAAGGGCCGGGTCCCGTCAACGGCAGGGCGCGCAGCCGTGTCAGGCGCCGCGCGAGAACTCCGCCGCAGCCTGCCCGGCCGCCGTGCCGGACGCCCATGCCCACTGGAAGTTGTAACCGCCGAGCCAGCCCGTCACGTCCACCGCCTCGCCGATGAAGAACAGCCCCGGCACCCGCGCGCTCATCATCGTCGCCGACGACAGTTCGCGCGTATCGACGCCCCCTTTCGTCACCTCGGCCTTCTTGTAGCCCTCGGTGCCGTTCGGTGTCAGCGTCCAGCCGGACAGCGCGTCGCCGATCTGGCGCAGCGTCTTGTCGGGCAGGTCCGCGAGCCGCGCGTCGGCCGCGACGCGGTGCGTGTCGAGCCAGACGTGGGCGAGGCGCGACGGCACCCAGTCCGCGAGCAGCGAGCCGATCTGCCGCTTCGACGTGCGCTTTGCGTCGAGCAGGTCGGCCACCGCGTCGCGCTGCGGCAGCAGGTCGATACGGATCGGGTCGCCCGACTGCCAGTAGCTGGAGATCTGGAGGATGCCCGGGCCCGACAGGCCGCGATGGGTCAGCAGCAGGTCCTCGACGAATTCGCCGCCGCGCTTCTTGTCGCCGGTCGACACGCGCACTTCGAGCGACACGCCGGACAGCGCCGCGAACGGCTCCCAGTCCTGCGACGCAAAGGTGAGCGGCACGAGCGCGGGCCGCGTATCGACGAGCTTGTGGCCGAACTGCTTCGCGAGCCGGTAGCCGAAGTCGGTGGCACCGATCTTCGGGATCGACAGGCCGCCGGTGGCGACGATCAGCGCGCGTGCGCGGATCGGCCCCGCCTGCTGCGTGTCGAGCGTGAAGCCGTCGGACGGCGCGTGGCGCACCGCGTCGACGACCACCGGCCGGCGCCAGGCGATGCCGCCCGCGTCGCATTCATGCTTCAGCACGTCGATGACCGCGTCGCTGCCGTGATCGCAAAAGAGCTGCCCCTTGTGCTTTTCGTGCCAGGTCACGTGGTGACGCTTGAGCAGCCCGAGGAAGTCGCGCGGCGTGTAGCGCGCAAGCGCCGAGCGCGCGAAATGCGGATTCGACGACAGGTAGTTGTCGGGACCCGCATGGAGGTTCGTGAAGTTGCAGCGGCCGCCGCCCGAGATGCGGATTTTCTCGGCGAGCCGCGGCGCATGGTCGATCAGCACCACGCGGCGGCCGAGTTGCCCGGCGACCGCGGCGCTCATCATCCCGGCGGCGCCCGCGCCGATCACGGCGATGTCGTAAGTTTCCATGGCGCGGTTTGTTCAGGAACTTTGCATAGGCTAGGAATTATGCATATTTATCAGCCACTTAGAGGTAGGCGACTGATGAATATCTTGAGGAAGGGCGAATGATACATGCGACGGCGGAGAACGCAACGCTTGGATGGCCGCAGCTTCGATTCTCAGGTAGGGCGCATGCAACCGCGAATCGACAGCCTTCGTCCTTGCTGATCGCCAGGAGAACCTGAATGCGGCTGAACTCCGCGACCAGCGACTCCTCATCAGCAGCCGGCCCTATCCCGGTTTCCCGATCCTGCTTTGGGACAGCATGGAGGGTTGTCGTTCGGTCAACAGGTTTCAGCTCAGCCTGCGTGATATCCAAGAGCGGCTGTTCGAGCGCGGATCAACCTTGTATCGATACATTCCGGACAACCGAAGCTCGCGACATTTTCCCAAATTCACATCGTGGCTCCGATTTCGAATCGGCACGTTGGACGGACGTACCCGTGCGACAGCACTGGATCAACATTTGACGCGTCGCCGAGCTATTCCAAGCGACTCCATACCACTCAACGAGTCTACAAGGTATTGACGGAAGCCCTCAGCGGCTGGCGAGACCGCGCGGCTTGCCGAATGGTAAAGACATACTTGGCGCATGACTTCCGGCTCTACAATCCGGCGCATAACCAAACCAAGCGGTCGCGCCAGCAGGCCGACATACGCCGGCGCCAGCGTCAACGCAAGTCCAACCGCTGCCATCCCAAGAGCGGTGCTGATGTTGTCGACGACGTCCATAGGCGCGATACGCTCGTCGTCAGCGACGCCTGCGCGCATGAGTGAAACGTTACGTTCATAGTCTCGACCCGCCGCGACAACCGGCTGCTTTCGCAGGTCGGACCACGTAATCCGTCCACGTTTAGAGAGAGGATTGTCCGGCGCGCACCAGAGCACCCAGGGGCTTTTGAACAGTTCGATACGCGCCACGTCATCACCGACCGTCTGATCGGGGCCGACTCCGAGGTCGACGTCTCCGTTGGCAACCATGTCTACAAGGTTATCGACTGCCGCATCCCGAATCCGTATCACCACCTTGGGATGCGTTTGCCCGTATCTCTTAATCGCAGTGGGCATCATCGTCGTCGCGATTACAAGCGGAGCTGCAATCCGAACGATCCCTGCGGCGCGATTCCGTATATCGTCCGCCGCGGCCTGAGCCAGTTCGATATTCCTCATCACGCTCTTCGCGTGAACGACGAACTCCCGGCCGGCCGGCGACAGTGCCACGCTACGCGTGGTGCGATCGAACAGGCGAAATCCCACACCGCTTTCGAGTTCCGCAATCAGCAGACTTACGGCGGACGGCGACAAGTTCAGGCGCTCGCCAGCTCGCGCAAAGTTGCGAACATCCGCCACGGCAAGGAAAGCAGCAAGCTGCCTCGGCGTGAATCTGGCCCCGGACATGCCCCCTCCATTGAACAGTTTTTCTCGATAATAGGTCAGAAATCATCGTTTGTCTTATTGAATAGCCCGACGCAAACTTTCGCCACAAAGACCGACTATTCCAACTCAGGAGACACACTGTGGCGCAATCATTCACCGCGCACCTCGAGCAGGAGGAACAGCTCGAAGAACGCGCTTACTCGATCGTTACCTGGCGGCTTGTGCCGTTCCTCTGCCTGTGCTTCGTCATCGCGTTCCTCGATCGCGTCAACATCGCGTTCGCGAAATTGCAGATGGTGTCGGAGCTGGGCTGGAGCGAGCAGATCTACGGTTTCGGCGCCGGAATCTTTTTTCTCGCGTATTTCGTATGCGAGGTTCCGAGCAATCTGATCATGCATCGGGTCGGCGCACGCCGCTGGATCGCCCGAATCATGATTTCCTGGGCCGTGCTGACGGGCCTCATGGCATTCGTGCACACGACGACGGCCTTCTATGTGATCCGCTTCCTGATTGGCGCCGCCGAAGCGGGCTTCTTCCCTGGGATCATCCTCTACCTGACATATTGGTATCCAGCGAAGCGCCGAAGCCGCGTGATCGCAACATTCATGACCGCCATTCCGATCGCCGGCGTCTGCGGCGGCATTCTCTCAGGATGGATTCTGTCGACGTTTCACGGCGCGGCTGGTTTATCCGGGTGGCAATGGCTGTTTGTGCTCGAGAGCGTACCGTCGCTGATTGTCGGTATCGCTGCATTGTTCTATCTCGACGACAGTATCCGCAACGCGAAGTGGCTGGACGACGAAGCGCGCGTCCGGCTGATTGCAAACATCGAAGCAGAGTCGAAGAACAAACAAACGGTATCGCTTTCCGAAGCGTTGCGTCGGCCCGCAGTATGGCTGCTGGCGTTCGCGTACTTCGGTGCCGCGATGGGTCAGTATGGTTTCGGTTTCTGGCTTCCGTCGATCATCAAACACATGGGCGTCGCGTCTGCGCTGAATGTGGGCCTGCTGTCGGCAGTTCCATACGCGTTCGGCATCGGCGCGATGCTGGTGGTCGGGCGTAGCGCGGATCGAAGCGGTGAGCATCGCTGGCACTATCTCATACCGTGCGCTGCCGCGGCTCTCGGGCTCGTCGCGAGTGCGCTGTACAGCGGCCAGCAGGTGGTTTCGCTTGTGGCGCTGACGGTTGCCTGCATGGGATTGCAGTGCCTTGCGCCTGTGTTCTGGCGCATTCCAACTTCGTTGCTGGGTGGGGTTGCTGCGGCCGCTGGCATCGCACTGGTCAATTCGATCGGCAACCTTGCCGGGTTCGTCAGCCCTTACATGATCGGTTGGATCGTAGACCGCACGGGCAGCGCGAGCGTCGCGCTTTACGTCACCGCAGTGTTTCTGCTGCTGTCGGCCGGCATCGTCGCTGCGATGCCGCGCAATGCCGGGCGGGATCGGCAACTCAACATCGGACATACTCAATGACTCCGTTCATCGAACAGCCTGTCGACCTATTCGTCGCGGCGCTCGAAAGCACGCTCGGCGACAGCTCGGTCGTGCTCGACTCGTCTGTCGCGTCGGCTCACGCCGGCGACTGGAGTGAAGCACCACATTGCATGCCGGGCATCGTCGTGTTCCCGCGCACGCCGCAACAGGTGGCGGCGACACTTGAGATCTGCAGCCGCTTTCGTCGCCGTGCTGTCGTGCAAGGCGGCTTGACGGGTCTCGCCGGTGGCGCGACGCCGCGCGAAGGGGAAATCGCGCTTTCGTTATCGAAGCTCGATGCAATCGAGGAAATCGACGCCGTAGGCGGCACCGCCACCGTGCAGGCTGGCGTCGTTCTCGAAGAATTGCAGCAACGCGTCGAAGAACAAGGCTGGTACTTTCCGCTCGATCTCGGCGCTCGCGGTTCATGCCAGATCGGCGGCAACGCCGCTGTCAATGCTGGTGGTAACCGTGTGATCCGGTTCGGCACAATGCGCGATATGGTGCTTGGCCTCGAAGTCGTGTTGCCCGACGGGCGTCTGCTCAGCATGCTCAATCGCGTCACGAAAAACACAACCGGCGTAGATCTGAAGCACCTGTTCATCGGCAGCGAAGGTACTTTGGGCGTGATTACCAGACTCGTCCTCAAGCTTTCTCCGCTGCCTACGAGCGCATGCACTGCGCTCTGTGCGCTTCCGTCGTTTGACGCCGCAACGCAGCTCATACGCGACGCTCGCGCCACACTGCCGGGCCTCTCCGCGTTCGAGGTCATGTGGGACGACTTCATGGCCGCCGCTCGCGAAGTCCACGAGTTGCGGCCAGCCTTCGATGCCCCCGCGCCGGTGTACGCATTGCTGGAGACGCTCGGTACCGACGAAGCAGACGAACGGCGACAACTCGAGGAGTTTCTGGCCAATGCGTTCGACCACGGTCTCGCGACCGATGCCGTCGTAGCCCAATCGATCGACGACGCGCAGCGGCTTTGGGCCTATCGCGAAGCCATAGGCGAACTGCTGGCGCACCTCAAGCCGCATGCCGCTTTCGATGTTGGCGTTCCGATGGCAGCAATGGAGCGGTTCGTTGATTCGACGCGCAAAGCGCTGACGCAGCAGTTTGCGCGCCAACGTCACCTGTTCTTCGGCCATATCGGCGACGGAAATCTTCACGTGCTTTCGGGTCCCCACGACAGCCCGGACGACCTGCATCGCGTTGAAGATCTCGTCTACCGGGCAGTCGCCGACGTGGGCGGCTCGATCTCTGCTGAGCACGGCATCGGAGTCGTGAAGCGAGACTTTCTGCACCATAGCCGTTCTGCTGACGAGATTGCGTTGATGCAGGCGATCAAGGACCTGCTGGATCCGGCAGGCGTACTGAATGCTGGTCGGATTCTACGAAAAGACTGAACGGAAGATACATGAAGATAATCGTCGCGGTGAAAAGAGTGGTCGATTACAACGTGAAGGTCCGCGTGAAGTCGGACAACACCGGCGTCGACATCGCGAACGTGAAGATGTCGATGAACCCGTTCGACGAAATCGCGGTGGAAGAAGCGGTGCGCCTGAAGGAAGCCGGTGTCGCGACCGAAGTGATCGCGGTGTCGGTGGGCGTCGCGCAAGCGCAGGAAACGCTGCGTACGGCGCTGGCGATCGGCGCGGATCGCGCGATCCTCGTCGAGTCGAACGACAGCGTCGAGCCGCTGGCCGTCGCGAAGATCCTGAAGGCGCTGGTCGACAAGGAACGGCCGCAACTGGTGATCCTCGGCAAGCAGGCGATCGACGACGATTCGAACCAGACGGGCCAGATGCTGGCCGCACTGGCAGGTCTGCCGCAAGCGACGTTTGCATCGAAGGTCACGATCGCGGACGGCAAGGCAACGGTTGCACGCGAAGTCGACGGTGGCGCGGAAACGCTGTCGCTGACGCTGCCGGCGGTGGTCACGACCGACCTGCGCCTGAACGAGCCGCGCTACGTGACGCTGCCGAACATCATGAAGGCGAAGAAGAAGCCGCTGGA